>NZ_JBFRGW010000057.1:0-23324 GCF_052115545.1 Microvirga sp. 2MCAF35 | reverse complement strand
GGGCACCGAGATGGTGATGCCGGGCGACAACATCACGATGGAAGTGACGCTGATTGCGCCGATCGCCATGGAAGAGAAGCTGCGCTTCGCCATCCGCGAAGGCGGTCGCACCGTCGGTGCCGGCGTCGTCGCTTCCGTGATGGATTAATCCCGATCCAGGCGGCGGGCTTCCGTCGCCTGTTGACCGCCGGAGGAGTGTAGCTCAATCGGCTAGAGCACCGGTCTCCAAAACCGGGGGTTGGGGGTTCGAGTCCCTCCACTCCTGCCAGCGGTCGACAAAGCGGGCGTTTTGCGTTAGAGAAGCGCCCCGTAGATGGTTTGAACAGGTGGCGCGAGGCTCGGAAAGCAGCCTCGCGCCCCTTCAATTTGGGCTCAAGCGTGCCCTTAGAGGACGTTCGCAGCCGCTCTTGCGGTGATGTGGACGCAAGCGAAATGGCGAAGACGAACCCGTTCGATTTCATACAGCAGGTCCGCTCGGAGGCTGCGAAGGTCACTTGGCCGACCCGCAAGGAAACCATGATCACGACCGCTATGGTGTTCGTGATGGTGGTGCTGGCCAGCGTCTTCTTCCTGGTCGTCGATCAGGCTCTCGGCTGGGGCGTCCGCTCGGTGATCCTCGGGCTTGGCGGTTAAGGGGTGGATGGAATGACGAAGCGTTGGTACATCGTCCACGCCTATTCGAATTTCGAGAACAAGGTCGCGCAGTCGATCAAGGATCAGGCAGCGCAGCGCGGCCTGGAGGACAAGTTCGACGAGGTCATGGTTCCGACCGAGAAGGTCGTCGAGGTGCGCCGCGGCCGCAAGGTCGATACCGAGCGCAAGTTCTTCCCGGGCTATGTCCTGGTGAAGTGCGACCTGACCGACGAGGTTTACCACCTCATCAAGAACACGCCGAAGGTGACGGGCTTCCTGGGCGCGGACAAGTCCAAGCCGGTTCCAATCCCGGATCGTGAAGCCGAGCGGATCAAAGGCCAGGTGGCCGAGGGTGTCGATCACCCCAAGCCGTCCGTCAGTTTCGAGGTAGGCGAGCAGGTCCGCGTCTCCGACGGGCCGTTCGCCTCGTTCAACGGCGTGGTCGAGGAAGTCGACGACGCCCGGGCCCGCCTCAAGGTGGCGGTGTCCATTTTCGGCCGCGCGACGCCGGTCGAGCTCGAATACGGTCAGGTCGAAAAGATCTGATCGGAAGGGAAGTGGCACCTTTCCGGTAGCGCTTTCCAGGCCCCTTGAGAGGGGCTTTCATCCGCGGGAGGTCTGCCCGGTCGCCAGCCGGGAGTTCCAGACTGCACCGCGATCTGCAACTGCCATTCCGCTCGGTTGGCGCCGGGCGGTTGGTCCATTAGGAGCAGTCCTATGGCAAAGAAAATCTCGGGCTACGTTAAGCTTCAAGTGCCCGCAGGCGCAGCCAACCCGTCGCCGCCGATCGGTCCGGCGCTCGGTCAGCGCGGCCTGAACATCATGGAATTCTGCAAGGCCTTCAACGCGAAGACCTCGCAGATGGAGAAGGGCACCCCGATCCCGGTGATCATCACCGCGTATCAGGACCGTTCCTTCACCTTCGAGATGAAGCAGCCCCCAGTCTCGTACTGGCTCAAGAAGGCCGCGAAGATCGACAAGGGTTCGCAGACCCCCGGCAAGGGCGGCACCGTCGGTCGCGTCACCCGCGACCAGATCCGCGAGATCGCCGAGAAGAAGATGGTCGATCTCAACTGCGACACCGTTGAATCCGCCATGGCCATGATCGAGGGCTCCGCGCGCTCGATGGGCATGGAAGTGGCGTAAGGAGGGCATGATGGCTGTGAAAGAAGGTAAGCGCATCCGCGGCGCCCGCGAGGGCATCGAGGTCACCAAGCTCTACCCGATCCAGGACGCGGTGAAGCTGATCAAGGAACGCGCCAAGGCGAAGTTCGACGAGACCATCGAGATCTCGATGAACCTCGGCGTCGATCCCCGTCACGCCGACCAGATGGTCCGCGGCGTCTGCAACCTGCCGAACGGCTCCGGCCGTACGGTCCGCGTTGCCGTCTTCGCCCGTGGCGCCAAGGCTGACGAGGCCAAGGCCGCCGGTGCCGATATCGTCGGTGCCGAGGAGCTCTTCGAGACCGTCAACGGCGGCACGATCGACTTCGATCGCTGCATCGCCACCCCGGACATGATGCCGCTCGTAGGCCGTCTCGGTAAGGTGCTCGGCCCGCGCGGCCTGATGCCGAACCCGAAGGTCGGAACGGTCACCATGGACGTGAAGGGTGCCGTCGAGGCCGCCAAGGGCGGCGCCGTCGAGTTCCGCGTCGAGAAGGCCGGTATCGTCCATGCCGGTATCGGCAAGGCCTCCTTCGACGAGGGCAAGCTGGTGGAGAACATCAAGGCTTTCGCCGATGCCGTCTCCAAGGCGAAGCCCACGGGCGCCAAGGGCACCTACATCCAGCGCGTCGCGATCTCCTCGACGATGGGCCCGGGCGTGAAGGTCGATCCTTCCTCGGTGACCGGCGCCTGATCGGCTTATTGCCAGACAATCGGAAAAGCCCGGCCTCGTGCCGGGCTTTTTCTTTTCCGAGCCCCATTTGAGCCTGTTCTGGTGCAAAAAATCTCGATGGCCTGTCGATCCGGCCAATGCCCATTCGTCGTAGGAACAGGAGAGCCCATGTAGCTCTCTGGGAGCACAAGGAGATGAGACGATGCGCGTGATGGTACTGGTGAAGGCGACGAAGGACAGCGAGGCAGGCCTCAAGCCCTCGGCCGAGCTCACCGAAATGTTCGAGGCCATGGGCCGCTTCAACGAGGAACTGGTCAACGCAGGTATTCTCCTGGCCGGGGACGGGCTCAAGCCCTCATCCGAGGGGAAGCGGGTTGCCTTCGACGGGCCCGGCCGCACCGTCATTGACGGCCCCTTCGCCGAGACCCGCGAGCTGGTCGCCGGGTTCTGGCTCTGGGAGGTCAAGAACATGGCCGAGGCGGTCGAATGGGTGAAGCGCTGCCCCAATCCGATGCCCGGCCCGAGCGAAATCGAGATCCGTCCGATCTACGAGCTGGCCGATTTCGGCGATATCGTCACGCCGGAAATGGCCGAGCAGCAGGACCAGCTCCGCGCCAAAATCTCGGGCCAGTAAGGAACCCGCGCTGCGCTTTCCCCAGCAGGACCGTGACGACGACCGACATCCACCGCACCATAGAGGCGATCTTCCGGATCGAGCGGGCCAGGCTCATTGCGGGGCTGGCCCGGATGGTGCGCGACGTGGGGCGAGCCGAAGAGCTGGCCCAGGATGCGTTCGTCACGGCCCTTTCCGAATGGCCGCGAACGGGGGTCCCGGTCAATCCCGGCGCCTGGCTCAATGCCGCCGCGAGGCGCCGGGCCATCGACCTCCTGCGGCGCGACAGAATGCTCGCCCGCAAGCATGCCGAGATCGGCCGCGACCTCTCGGAGGAGGACGGAGCCGGCCTCGAGGCGATCGAGGCCGCCATGGACGACGATGTCGGCGATGAACTGCTGGGCCTGATCTTCGTCGCCTGTCATCCGGTCCTTTCGCCCGAAGCGCAGGTGGCCCTGACCCTGCGCCTGATCGGCGGGCTGACGACCGAGGAGATCGCCCGGGCCTATCTCACCAGTGAGGCCACCATCGCCCAGCGGATCGTTCGGGCAAAGAGGACCCTCGGCAAGGCCGGTTTGTCCTTCGAGGTGCCGCGGGGCAGGGAGCGACAGGAGCGCCTCTCCTCGGTCCTGGCGGTCATCTACCTGATCTTCAACGAGGGCTATTCGGCGACCTCCGGCGCGGATCTCACCCGTCCCGTCCTGTGCGCCGAGGCCCAGCGCCTTGTTCGTATCCTGGCCGGCCTTGCCCGCGACGAGCCAGAGGTTCTCGGCCTCCTGGCCCTGGTGGAGATCCAGGCTTCGCGCCTGGCGGCCCGCATCGGCCCGGATGGTATGCCGATCCCCCTGACCGAGCAGAACAGGGCCCGGTGGGACAGGCTTCTGATCCACCGGGGTCTGGCGGCCCTTGAGCGCACGGAGGCTCTGGGCGGAGCCCACGGGCCCTATGCCCTGCAGGCCGCGCTCGCCGCCTGCCATGCCCGTGCCGCCCGGCCGGAGGACACGGATTGGGCCAGGATCGCCGGTCTCTATGACCAGCTCCGTCTCGTCATGCCTTCGCCGGTGGTCGATCTCAACCGGGCGGTGGCGCATAGCATGGCTTACGGGCCGGCCGCCGGCCTGAGGCTCTTGGACGTCATCGATCCGGCCGGTCTGCCTGACTATGCCCCACTGCCCGCCGTAAGGGGCGATTTCCTGTTCCGGGCCGGTCGGCTGCCCGAGGCCCGGATCCAGTTCGAGCGTGCGGCGTCCCTGAGCCGTAATGAGCGCGAGAAGGCTTTTCTTCTCGCAAGGGCAGGGGCTTGCTCGCAGAAGGCAACTCAAAACGGCGGCTCTCATGGCCCTTAGGGAAGGGAGCTCGTTTTAGGGCTTGAATATTACGCTTCCAGCCATCACATTGTTGCAAGTGGGAGCAGGGACATGAATGCCATGATCGAGTTTATCGGCGCCATTGGGCTGATCTTGACCGGATATCTGGCGATGCGCGGCTTTATCGAGGCGTCGGGATCGGCACCTCAGGCCGTCCCCGTCCGGGTGGCATCCAGGCGCTCCGCCCGCCAGCGGCCATAAAAACCTTAAACTTATCCTACCCTGCCCCTTGGCAAGAGGGTGAAAAGGGATTATAGGGATTCTTTGAGTTTCCAACATATGCCGAGGCTCCGCTTTTGCGCGTGCCTCTGGCTGCTAATCCGTCCCGGAGACGGGGCGGTGACAAGCCGGCGAGCTAAAGGGTGACCTTTGGCGCGTTCCGGCTATGTCCTGTCCGAGACTGCAGGTGCCGGCTTGCCGGTTTAATTCGCAAGGGCCTGCATAGACGGGGAAGCCGAGTTTTTTATGCCTGCGTCAACGCAGGTGAAGAGGATCGGTTCGAACCATCTCACCCGGTGCGCCGCCAGGCGTCATTTGGGGGACAGGGCTTGCGAGAGCGTCGTTCAGGGATGCCCTCGGATGCAAGTCCGGGCCTTGAACGGCAAATGCAACCGGCGGAGATTTCCGCCAACCGGAGAGAGCCCAGTGGAAAGAGCAGCAAAGCGCGAGCTCGTCTCGACTCTCAACGACGTGTTTAACACCACGAGCGTTGTCGTCGTCGCCCACTATGCTGGTCTCACGGTCGCCGATATGCAGAAGCTGCGTTCGCAGATGAAGCAGGCCGGCGCCACCGTGAAGGTCGCAAAAAACAGCCTCGCCAAAATCGCTCTCGAAGGCAAGGACGTCGCGTCCATCTCGGGCCTTATGAAAGGTCCGACCCTGATCGCTTATTCGAGCGATCCGGTCGCGGCTCCCAAGGTCGCTGTCGATTTCGCCAAGGGTAACGACAAGCTCGTGATCCTCGGCGGCGCAATGGGCGCGACCGCCCTGAACGTGGACGGAGTGAAGGCGCTTGCCACTCTGCCGTCCCTCGATGAACTGCGCGGCAAGCTCGTCGGCCTCATCCAGGCCCCGGCTACCAAGATCGCTCAGCTCAGCACTGCGCCGGCGGCGAAGCTCGCCCGCGTGTTCGGGGCCTATGCCAAAACAGGCGAAGCGGCGTGAGGCCGTAACCTCAACCATCAAACCGTTCGAACTGAACTTAAGGAACTAAGAAATGGCTGATCTTGCCAAGCTCGTTGACGATCTTTCGTCGCTGACCGTTCTCGAGGCCGCCGAGCTCTCGAAGATGCTCGAAGAGAAGTGGGGCGTTTCCGCCGCTGCGGCTGTTGCCGTCGCTGCTGCTCCCGGCGCCGGCGCCGGCGCTGCTCCTGCTGAAGAGCAGACCGAGTTCACGGTCGTCCTGGCTTCGGCCGGCGACAAGAAGATCGAGGTCATCAAGGAAGTCCGTGGCATCACGGGCCTGGGCCTGAAGGAAGCTAAGGACCTCGTCGAAGGCGCGCCGAAGCCCGTTAAGGAAGGCGCTTCCAAGGACGAAGCCGAGAAGATCAAGGCGACCCTCGAGAAGGTCGGCGCTAAGGTCGAACTCAAGTAATTTTGCGGCCCATCAGGGTCGCAGGGTTACCCCCGAGAAATCGGGGCTCAAATCACACGGTCCCAGGCGATTTTGCCTGGGGCCGTTGTGTCGTCAAAGAGGCCGGGCTTCTTGATGGCACGTCGACAGGTCTGAAAAACGACCTGAATTCTTGCGGTTAGCGGGCGGATTGAGCCGCCGGGCGGCTAATCGAGGAGCCTGACCTTCCGGGGTTCTCGATTAGCCGTGTATGAGGAACGAGGTCCAGATGGCCAACACACTGATCGGCCGGAAGCGCATTCGCAAGTTCTTCGGGAAAATCAAGGAAGTGGCGGAGATGCCGAACCTGATCGAGGTTCAGAAGGCATCCTACGACCAGTTCCTGATGGTCGAAGAGCCAAAGGGTGGCCGGCCGGAAGAGGGCTTGCAAGCCGTCTTCAAATCGGTTTTCCCGATTTCGGACTTTTCGAATACTGCCCTGCTCGAATTCGTGAAGTATACGTTCGAGCCCCCGAAATACGACGTGGACGAGTGCCGCCAGCGGGGCATGACCTTCGCTGCGCCGCTCAAGGTCACGCTGCGCCTCATCGTGTTCGATGTGGACCCGGATACCGGCGCCCGCTCCGTGAAGGACATCAAGGAGCAGGACGTCTACATGGGCGACATGCCGCTCATGACGGACAACGGCACCTTCATCGTGAACGGCACCGAGCGCGTCATCGTCTCCCAGATGCACCGTTCTCCCGGCGTGTTCTTCGACCACGACAAGGGCAAGACGCACTCCTCGGGCAAGCTGCTGTTCGCCGCCCGCATCATCCCCTATCGCGGTTCCTGGCTCGACATCGAGTTCGACGCCAAGGACATCGTGTACGCCCGTATCGACCGCAAGCGTAAGCTCCCGGCGACGTCGCTGCTCTACGCCCTCGGCCTCGACGGCGAGGAGATCCTCAACACCTTCTACAACCACATCACCTATACCCGTGATGGGGATGCCTGGTCCGTGCCGTTCGACGCGGAGCGCATGAAGGGCTTCAAGGCCTCCGTCGACCTGATCGACGCCAAGTCCGGCGAGATCGTGCTCGAGGCCGGCAAGAAGCTGACGGCGCGTGCCGCCCGCCAGCTCGCCGAGAAGGGCCTCAAGAACCTGCGCGCGACGGACGAGGATCTCTACGGCCAGTACATCGGCGAAGACCTCGTGAACCCCAAGACCGGCGAGGTCTACGCCGAAGCGGGCGACGAGATCACCGAGAAGCTGCTGAAGGGTCTGCTCGACGCCGGCTTCGCAGAGATCCCGGTGCTCGACATCGACCACGTCACGGTCGGGCCCTACATCCGCAACACGCTGGCCGTGGACAAGGCTTCCTCCCGTGAGGACGCCCTGTTCGACATCTACCGCGTCATGCGTCCGGGTGAGCCGCCGATCCTCGAGACGGCGGAAGCGATGTTCAACTCGCTGTTCTTCGACCCCGAGCGCTACGACCTCTCGGCGGTCGGCCGCGTGAAGATGAACATGCGCCTCGACCTCGACGCCGAGGACACCGTGCGCACGCTGCGCCGCGAGGACATCCTCGCGGTCACGAAGGCGCTCGTGGACCTGCGCGACGGCAAGGGCGAGATCGACGACATCGACCACCTCGGCAACCGCCGCGTGCGTTCGGTCGGCGAGCTCATGGAGAACCAGTACCGCCTCGGATTGCTGCGCATGGAGCGCGCGATCAAGGAGCGCATGTCGTCGGTCGATATCGACACCGTCATGCCGCAGGACCTGATCAACGCGAAGCCTGCCGCTGCCGCCGTGCGCGAGTTCTTCGGCTCCTCTCAGCTGTCGCAGTTCATGGACCAGACGAACCCGCTCTCGGAAGTCACGCACAAGCGTCGCCTCTCTGCCCTCGGCCCGGGCGGTCTGACCCGCGAGCGCGCCGGCTTCGAGGTGCGCGACGTGCATCCGACGCATTACGGCCGCATCTGCCCGATCGAGACGCCGGAAGGCCCGAACATCGGTCTGATCAACTCGCTGGCCACCTTCGCCCGCGTCAACAAGTACGGCTTCATCGAGACGCCGTTCCGCCGCGTGCGCGAAAGCCGCGTGACGGACGAGGTGATCTACCTCTCCGCCATGGAGGAGGCGAAGTACAACATCGCCCAGGCGAACTCTCTGCTGGATGAAAACGGCACCCTGACGGAAGAGCTCGTGATCTGCCGTCGCGCCGGTGAAAACATCGTCGCGGCTCCCGATCGCGTGGATCTGATGGAAGTGTCGCCGAAGCAGCTCGTATCGGTGGCGGCCGCGCTCATCCCGTTCCTCGAGAACGACGATGCGAACCGCGCTCTCATGGGCTCGAACATGCAGCGTCAGGCCGTGCCTCTGGTTCAGGCGGACGCTCCGTTCGTCGGCACCGGCATGGAAGCCGTCGTGGCCCGTGACTCGGGCGCCGCGATCGCGGCCCGCCGCACCGGCATCGTCGACCAGGTGGACGCGACCCGTATCGTTATCCGCGCGACGGAGAACACGGATCCGACCCGTCCGGGCGTCGACATCTACCGCCTGCAGAAGTTCCAGCGCTCCAACCAGTCGACCTGCATCACGCAGAAGCCGCTGGTGCGCGCCGGTGACGTCGTGCGCAAGGGCGACATCATCGCCGACGGTCCGTCGACCGAATACGGCGAGCTGGCGCTCGGCCGGAACGTGCTCGTCGCGTTCATGCCGTGGAACGGCTACAACTTCGAAGACTCGATCCTGCTCTCCGAGCGGATCGTGAAGGAAGACGTCTTCACTTCGATCCACATCGAGGAATTCGAAGTGATGGCCCGCGACACGAAGCTGGGTCCTGAGGAAATCACGCGCGACATTCCGAACGTGTCGGAAGAGGCGCTGAAGAACCTGGACGAAGCCGGCATCGTGTATATCGGCGCCGAGGTTCACGCGGGCGATATCCTCGTCGGCAAGATCACGCCGAAGGGCGAAAGCCCGATGACGCCGGAAGAGAAGCTTCTGCGCGCCATCTTCGGCGAGAAGGCCTCCGACGTCCGCGATACCTCGCTGCGCGTGCCCCCGGGCGTGACCGGCACCATCGTGGAAGTCCGCGTCTTCAACCGTCACGGCGTCGACAAGGACGAGCGCGCCCAGGCCATCGAGCGCGAGGAGATCGAGCGTCTCGCGAAGGACCGCGACGACGAGCAGGCGATCCTCGACCGCAACACCTATGCGCGCCTGGCCGAGATCCTCTCGGGCAGGAGCGGCGTTGCGGGCCCGAAGGGCTACAAGAAGGACGCCCCGATTACCCGCGAGCTCCTCAACGAGTTCCCGCGGTCGCAATGGTGGCAGTTCGCGGTCGAAGACGATGCTCTGATGACCGAGATCGAAGCCATGCAGAAGCAGTACGACGAGTCGAAGAAGCGCCTCGAGCAGCGCTTCCTCGACAAGGTCGAGAAGCTGCAGCGCGGCGACGAGCTGCCTCCGGGCGTCATGAAGATGGTCAAGGTCTTCGTGGCGGTGAAGCGCAAGATCCAGCCGGGCGACAAGATGGCCGGCCGTCACGGCAACAAGGGTGTCGTGTCGCGCATCGTGCCGATCGAGGACATGCCGTTCCTCGAGGACGGCACCCATGCGGATATCGTGCTCAACCCGCTCGGCGTGCCGAGCCGCATGAACGTGGGTCAGATCCTCGAGACGCACCTCGGTTGGGCTGCCGCCGGTCTCGGCAAGCAGGTCGCCCAGGCGGTCGATGCCTACATGAAGTCGGGCAAGACCACGGCGTTGCGCGAGCAGCTCGTGTCGATCTACGGCAACCTGCCGGAGATCGAGCAGGCGGACGACGACGAGCTGGTCGAACTCGGCCGCAAGCTGCGTCGCGGTGTTCCGTTCGCCACGCCCGTCTTCGACGGTGCGAAGGAATCGGACATCGAGGCCATGCTCCAGAAGGCCGGCCTCGACCCGTCGGGTCAGGTGACGCTCTATGACGGCAAGACCGGCGAGCCGTTCGACCGCAAGGTGACCGTGGGCTACATCTACATGCTGAAGCTCCACCACCTCGTGGACGACAAGATCCACGCCCGCTCCATCGGCCCCTACAGCCTCGTCACCCAGCAGCCGCTGGGCGGCAAGGCCCAGTTCGGCGGCCAGCGCTTCGGCGAAATGGAGGTCTGGGCCCTGGAGGCTTACGGCGCCGCTTACACGTTGCAGGAAATGCTCACGGTCAAGTCGGACGACGTGGCCGGCCGTACGAAGGTCTACGAGGCCATCGTGCGCGGCGACGACACCTTCGAGTCGGGCATTCCGGAGAGCTTCAACGTTCTCGTGAAGGAAATGCGCTCGCTCGGCCTCAACGTGGAGCTGACCAACTCCAAGAAGGCCGCCAACGAGGCGGAGCAGCTGCCTCCGTCCGAGGCCGCCGAATAAGTGCCCCAGGCGCTTCAAGTTTGACGTTCGGCCGCGGCTTTCGTGCCGCGGCCTCATGCAATTGCCGGTGAGGGTGCTTATGTCAGCGCCCTTCAGCCCAGGAGACGGCGATGAATCAAGAGGTCATGAATCTCTTCAACCAGACGGCCCAGCCGCAGAGCTTCGATCAGATCAAGATCTCGATCGCGAGCCCTGAGAAGATTCTGTCCTGGTCCTACGGCGAGATCAAGAAGCCGGAGACCATCAACTACCGTACGTTCAAGCCCGAGCGCGACGGCTTGTTCTGCGCGCGCATCTTCGGTCCCATCAAGGACTACGAGTGCCTGTGCGGCAAGTACAAGCGCATGAAGTACAAGGGCGTCATCTGCGAGAAGTGCGGCGTCGAGGTGACGCTGGCCCGCGTCCGTCGCGACCGCATGGGCCACATTTCCCTGGCCGCGCCCGTCGCTCACATCTGGTTCCTCAAGTCCCTGCCGAGCCGCATCGGTCTGCTGCTCGACATGACCTTGAAGGACCTGGAGCGCATCCTCTATTTCGAATCCTACATCGTCGTCGATGCGGGCCTGACGCCCATGAAGGATCGTCAGCTCCTCACCGAGGAAGAGTACATCCGCGCTCAGGACGAGTACGGTGAGGATTCGTTCACGGCCATGATCGGTGCGGAAGCGATCCGCCGGATCCTGCAGGAGCTCGACCTCGAGAAGACCGCGCAGGAGATCCGCGAGGAAATCGCCGTCACCACGTCCGAGCTGAAGCCCAAGAAGCTCATGAAGCGCCTCAAGATCATCGAGGCGTTCGTGCAGTCGGGCAACAAGCCGGAATGGATGATCCTGACCGAGGTTCCGGTGATCCCGCCGGATCTGCGTCCGCTCGTGCCGCTGGACGGCGGCCGCTTCGCGACCTCGGACCTGAACGATCTCTACCGCCGTGTCATCAACCGCAACAACCGCCTGAAGCGCCTGATGGAGCTGCGTGCGCCGGACATCATCGTCCGCAACGAGAAGCGCATGCTCCAGGAGGCCGTCGACGCTCTGTTCGACAACGGCCGCCGCGGCCGCGTCATCACGGGCGCCAACAAGCGTCCGCTGAAGTCGCTCGCCGACATGCTGAAGGGCAAGCAGGGGCGGTTCCGTCAGAACCTGCTCGGCAAGCGCGTCGACTACTCGGGCCGTTCGGTCATCGTGGTCGGTCCGGAGCTCAAGCTGCACCAGTGCGGCCTGCCGAAGAAGATGGCGCTCGAGCTGTTCAAGCCGTTCATCTACGCCAAGCTCGACGCGCGCGGCCTGTCCGCCACCGTCAAGCAGGCGAAGAAGCTCGTCGAGAAGGAGAAGCCGGAAGTCTGGGACATCCTGGACGAGGTCATTCGCGAGCATCCGGTGCTCCTGAACCGCGCTCCGACGCTTCACCGCCTCGGCATCCAGGCCTTCGAGCCCACCCTCATCGAGGGCAAGGCGATCCAGCTGCACCCGCTCGTCTGCGCCGCGTTCAACGCGGACTTCGACGGCGACCAGATGGCCGTTCACGTGCCGCTTTCGCTCGAGGCTCAGCTTGAAGCCCGCGTGCTGATGATGTCGACCAACAACATCCTGCACCCGGCCAACGGCCAGCCGATCATCGTGCCGTCGCAGGACATCGTTCTCGGCCTCTATTATCTCTCCATCGTGTCCGACGGGCAGCCCGGCCAGGGCAAGGCCTTCGCCGACATGGGCGAGATCGAGCATGCCCTGAACGAGAAGGTCATCACGCTCCACACGAAGATCCGCTATCGCTGGGAAGGTCTCGGCGAGGACGGCCAGCCCGTGTCGAAGATCGTCGACACCACGGCCGGACGTGTGATGCTCTCGCGCCTCCTGCCGAAGCACCCGATGCTTCCCTTCGACGTCGTGAACAAGCTCATGACGAAGAAGGAGATCTCCAACATGATCGATGCCGTGTACCGGCACTGCGGTCAGAAGGAGTCGGTGATCTTCTGCGATCGCATCATGGGCCTCGGGTTCTACAACGCGTTCCGCGCCGGCATTTCGTTCGGCAAGGACGACATGGTGATCCCGGAGAACAAGTGGGCCATCGTCGAGGAGACCCGTGCCCTCGCGAAGGATTACGAGCAGCAGTACCAGGACGGCCTCATCACCCAGGGCGAGAAGTACAACAAGGTCGTCGACGCCTGGGCGAAGTGCTCCGACCGTCTCGCCGCCGAGATGATGAACCGCATCTCGACGGTCCAGAAGGACGATCAGGGTCGCGACAAGCCGGTCAACTCGATCTACATGATGTCCCACTCGGGCGCTCGTGGTTCGCCGGCCCAGATGAAGCAGCTCGCGGCGATGCGCGGCCTCATGGCCAAGCCGTCGGGCGAGATCATCGAGACGCCGATCATCTCGAACTTCAAGGAAGGCCTCGACGTTCTCGAGTACTTCAACTCGACCCACGGTGCCCGTAAGGGTCTGGCCGACACCGCGCTCAAGACGGCGAACTCGGGTTACCTGACCCGTCGTCTCGTCGACGTGGCGCAGGACGCGGTTATCCGTGAGCCGGATTGCGGCACCGAGAAGGGCATCAAGATGCGGGCCATCATCGACGCCGGCCAGGTGGTCGCGTCGCTGGCTTCCCGTATCCTCGGCCGCTCCACGGCGGAGGACCTTGTCGCCCAAGACGGCACCGTCATCGTACCGATGGGCACGATGATCGAGGAGCATCATCTCGAGGCCATCGGCGCCGCCGGTATCCAGGAGGTGAAGATCCGCTCCGTGCTCGTCTGCGAGTCGAAGAACGGCGTCTGCGCCACCTGCTACGGCCGCGACCTGGCCCGGGGCACCCCGGTCAACCACGGCGAGGCTGTCGGCGTCATCGCGGCGCAGTCCATCGGCGAGCCGGGCACGCAGCTCACCATGCGTACCTTCCACATCGGCGGTGCGGCCCAGATCGCCGACTCGTCCTTCATCGAGTCGAGCTTCGAAGGCAAGATCGGCTTCCGCAACAAGAACATTGCGCGCAACTCCGACGGCGACCTCGTCGTCATGGGCCGCAACGTGGCGGTTGTGATCATCGGCCATGACGGCACCGAGCGGGCGGTTCACCGCCTGCAATATGGCTCGCGCCTGAAGGTGGACGAGGGCGACACGATCAAGCGCGGCCAGCGTATAGCCGAGTGGGATCCGTATTCCCGTCCGATCCTCACCGAGATCGACGGTACGGTGGGCTACGAGGACCTGGTCGACGGCGGGTCGATGATCGAGTCGATGGACGAGTCGACCGGCATCGCCAAGCGCGTGGTCATCGACTGGCGCGGTTCGCCGCGTACGGCGGACCTGCGTCCGGCGGTGGTCATCCAGGGTGCCGGCGGCAAGGTGGCCAAGGTCGCCCGTGGCGGCGATGCCCGCTACCTGCTGCCCGTGGACGCGATTCTCGCGTCCGATCCGGGCTCCAAGGTCAAGGCCGGCGACATCCTCGCCCGTGTCTCGACCGAGAGCGCCAAGACCCGCGACATCACGGGCGGTCTGCCGCGCGTGGCGGAGCTGTTCGAGGCCCGTCGTCCGAAGGACGCGGCCATCATTGCGGAGAAGTCCGGCACGATCCAGTTCGGCCGTGACTACAAGAGCAAGCGTCGCCTGACGCTGAACCCGCACGATGGCTCGGAGCCGGTGGAGTACCTGATCCCGAAGGGCAAGCACATCCACCTGCAGGACGGTGACGTGGTCGAAGTGGGCGACTTCATCGTGGACGGTAACCCAGCCCCGCACGACATCCTTGCGATCAAGGGCGTCGAGGAGCTGGCCGCCTACCTGGTGAACGAGATCCAGGAGGTCTACCGCCTCCAGGGCGTGCTCATCAACGACAAGCACATCGAGGTGATCGTTCGCCAGATGCTGCAGAAGGTCGAGGTCACCGAGGGCGGCGATTCCGAGCTGCTCAACGGCGAGCAGGTCGATCGTCTCGAATTCGAGGAGATCAACGAGCGTCTCGTGGCCGAGAAGAAGAAGCCCGCCGAAGGCGTGCCGGTTCTGCTCGGTATCACCAAGGCCTCGCTGCAGACCCGCTCCTTCATCTCGGCGGCGTCCTTCCAGGAGACCACCCGCGTCCTCACCGAGGCGGCGGTCAACGGCAAGGTCGATACCCTTGAGGGTCTCAAGGAGAACGTCATCGTCGGCAGCCTGATCCCGGCCGGCACGGGTGCGCTCACCGCCCAGGTCAAGGCCGTCGCGACCCACCGCGACGAGCTGATCCTACAGCAGAAGCGCTCCGAGTCCCAGGCTCAGGTCAGCGAACTGCCCCCAGCGGCCGAGTAAGCTGCCAAGACGTTTCAATGAACAAAGAGGCCGCCTCCGGGCGGCCTTTTTTTATTGCATGCCAGTGAACATGGCCGAGGACATCATCCTCATATCAGCAACTGTATGAAGCTTAACTATATTTACATTACAACATAACGAGAATAGGCTGGCCTGCTCAAGATTTTTTTTCCTGAATCCCTGTGGCGAGGCCTCTCCATGACTGAGACCATTACAAGAGTTGGCGTCGAAACCGTCGTAGCCACAGCGGCGGTGAACTTTACACCGGATAACCCGAGCCTCTCCGCCTTTCCACCGCCGGCGAGCGGCTATGTCGCCGTCTGGCAGGTCAATAGCGCGGGCCAGACGGATATTTTCTATCAGCGGTTCGACGCCAATGGTGTCAAGATCGACGTCAATCCGCAGTTGGTCAACACGACGACCACGGGTAATCAGACGGCGCCAAGCGTCGCCGCCATGTCCGATGGCCGTTTCGTCGTGGTTTGGGAAGGTGCAGGTCCGAACGGCAGCGGCGGACAGGATGCGGCCGGAGTGTATCAGCGTGTGTTCAACGCGGATGGAAGCCCTGCGACCGTTGAGGTGAACGTGTCCCATGCTCCGACGCTCGGGCAGGGTTCGGCATCCATCACGGCCCTTCCGGCCAATGTCGGTGGCGGGTGGATCGTGACGTGGCAGAATATTGGATCCGACGGCGACGTCGATGTGATCGAACAGCGCTACGCTTCCAACGGCCAGCCGGCCGCAGGCGGCTTTCCACAGGAGTTCCCAGTCAATACGACCGCGACCGGGAACCAGTCGAACCCCGAGATCACCGCTCTTGTGAATGCCAACGACCCGTTTGCCGGTTGGGTTGTGACGTGGCAGGGTAACGGGACGGACGACCCCACCGGCATCTACCAGCAGCGATACGGATATTCCGGCGACAAGATCGGGCAGGAAGTTCGTGTCAATGCGTTCACCAGCGGCGTTCAGCAGAACGCCGTCGTCACGGCAGTCCCCGGCGGAGGCTGGGTTGTCGTCTGGCAGGATCTGGATCCGGGCCACAAGGGAATCTTCCAGCAAGTCTTCGACATCAACGGCAATCGACTCCATGCGGAGGAAAGCCGGGTCGGCCCTGTCGATTCGAGTGCCGTGTTTATCGGCGAACCCAGCGTCACGATTCTGGCGGGCGGCCGCTGGGTCGTCACCTGGACGAACAATTCCGATGTATGGCAGCAGGTGTTCAATGCAGACGGAACGGCGAACGGGAGCGAGATCCTGGTTCACGGGGTTTCGCCGGGCATTCAGCAATTGCCGAGCGTCGCCGCTTTGCCCGATGGCGACTGGATCGTCATGTGGTCCGGCTCGGGGACCGGCGTTGCCAATGCCGGGATCAACGGCTTGTTCCAGCAGCGCTTCCACCTCAACAACGTTGCTCCTGAAGCGCTGACGCTCGCGGGCACAACAGCGGTGACGTATTCAGGCGTATTGGGGAGCAACTTCGATTTCGGTCAACTGGCAGCCGTCGACGCCAATGGCGATAGCGTCTTCACCTACGAAATCGTAGATGGCTCCGGAAACCCGACGACCAACTCTCGGGTCCAAATCGTCGGCGATGCTTCCTCAGGCTATCACATAGCGTTGAAGGATGGTGTCACGCTGGATTCGAGCAGCCCGCAAGGGCGGAACTTCAGCTTCAACGTCAAGGTCACCGACCAAGGTGGCGCGAGCTTCATCCAAGCGATCAGCTTTACCGGAAGCACCGGCAACAGCACTCCCGGTTCAATCAAGGTCGGAGGCGAGACGGCGCTCAGCATTCCCGAACTGGGCACAAGCGGGCGGGACATCGGCCTTCTCTCCGCGATCGATCCGGATGGTGTATCCGCTCTGACCTATGGGATCGTCGATCAGGGTGGGAACGCGCTCCCGAACTCGCCGTTCGAGATCGTGGCAGCCAATGCCTCAGGCTCGTTCAAGCTCAAGCTGAAAGACGGCGTCACGCTCGATCGCGAAGCCTACACCGACGGCGCGTTCACGCTCTACCTGCGAGTGGCGGATTCTGCCGGCCATACTGCCGTCGAGTCGATCGCCGTGACGGTTCCGAACGTCGTCGAGGCCCCGACAGCGATCACGGTCCTTGGCCCTTCGAGCTTCGCTGAAAACGATCCGGCCCAAGTCATCCAAACATTGATGAATGTCGGCGGCGACAGCGGGTCCTACACCTACACCCTCGTCTCGACCGCGGCCGAAGGCAACACCAACCCGACCGCCGAGGCCCTCGCGCAGCTCTTTGCCATCGACGGGCAAAACCTCAAGAAAATCGGCACTTTCGATCACGAGGCTTATGCCGGTGGGACGTTCAGCTTCAAGATCAACGCCGAGATCGCGGGCGTTCCCGGAACTGCATTCGAGCAGACGATCGTCGTCACCGTCACTGACGTCAACGAAGCGCCGACGGCTATCGATTTCGGCACGGCCGGCAACACGGCGGCATGGATCTCGCAGAGCGCACATGACGGGGACGAGATTGCGACCTTGCGCGGCCTGGATCCGGATGGCGATGCCCTTGAGTTCACCATCGTCGAGGGAGAGAACAGCGTCGTGGAGGTAGCCGGCGCTTTCAGCATCTCTAATGGCAAGCTTGTGGTGAGCGCTGGCGGTTTGGGTGCCCTCTTGGGCCCTCAGACGCTCTGGATCCGAGCGAAGGACGCTGATAACCTGAGCACGTGGCAGCTCGTGACGGTGACGGTCGATCCTGCCAATGCAGTCCCGAGCGCCGTAAAGGTGGCCGTAGGAGCTGAAGCCCCCGCCACCATGATCGCCATCGCCGAGAACGGGGATGCCGGTCGCATTATTGGGACTTTGTCCACGACCGATGCGGATGTGGGGCAGACGCATACCTATCGGATCGTCGACGCCAGCGGCATTCCCACAGGCGCTTCGCCTTTCGAGATCGTGGAGACTGCCCCGGCGAGCGGTGTCTTCGCGCTCAAGCTGAAGAACGGTGTCGTGCTCGACCGTGAGCAGTACAATGGCGGCTTCACCGCCGTGAGGATCGAGACGACCGATTCCGGCGACCCGGCACAGAGTTTCATCCAGGACATCGCGATCAACGTCACGAACGTGGTCGAAGCTCCGACGTCGGTTCAAGTCGGTGGAGTGACCGCCCTCGCGCTCACGGAGAACGCAGTTCCGATCGCCAATTTCGGCGGCTTGGCCGTCCAGGGCGGCGACCAGGGCTTCTACACCTATTCGCTCGTCTCGACCGCCGGGGAGGGCAACGCCAATCCGGATGCCGCGACGCTGGCGACGCTGTTTGCGATCACCGACGACAACAACCTCCGACAGACCGCCGTGCTGAATCGAGAGGATTATGCGAACGGCACGTTCACCTTCAAGATCCGCGCCGAGATTTCCGGCATTCCCGGCACGGCATTCGAGCAAACGATTACCGTCACGCTAGACAACGTCAACGAAGCGCCGACGGCGATCGATTTCGGAACGGCAGGGGCGGTGACCGCCAGCGTGTCGAGAACCGCCAGCAGTGGACGACCGATAGGCCAGTTGCATGCGACCGATGAGGATCTGGGTGACACGCATTCCTATGCCATCGTCACCGGCAACGGTATCCATACGGAGATCGACCCGGGCGGTCCCTTCAAGATCGTCAACGGCAAGCTCGTCGTGGATAGTGCGAGCGCGTTACAGGCCCTGGATGATCAAACCACGGTCTGGATCAAAGCGACCGACGCCGACGGCCTAAGCACATGGCAGGAATTCACCATAAACTTGGTCACCAACACGGCGCCAAGCGACATCGTCGTGACCGGCGGCTCGGTTGCTGAAGGAACACCGGCCGGCACGGTGGTCGCAACGCTTGCCACGACCGATCAGAGCGGCGACACCCACGTTTACGATCTCGTGGCCGACGAGTTCGGCGGCGCACTGCCGAACGGGCAGCACCCTCTGTTCAAGATCGAGGACGGCAGCAACGAGATCGTTCTCAAATCGACCCTCGATGATGCTCAAGTCGGCACCTACGACCTCTGGGTCAGGACAACCGATTCGGAAGGGCTTGCCTACATCGAGAAGGTGACGGTCACTGTCACGAATGTCGCGGAGGCGCCGACCGACCTGAAATTCATGAGCCATCCTATATCTGAATTGGCAGCGACAGGGACGGAGGTCGGGTCTCTGACCACGATCGATCCGGATCGAGGTGACGGTTATACCTATACCTTGCTCGACGACGCTGGGGGCCGGTTCGAGATACGGGGCGACAAGGTCGTCGTCAAAAATGGGTTCCTGCTCGATTACGAGCAGAAAGGCGAGTATTCCATCAAGGTGCGCACGACCGACCAGAGCGGGCAGAGCATCGATAAGACATTGATCGTCCATGTCACAGACGTGGATCGGGAGAACACGTTAGGCTCGGATGCCAACGACGTGTTCTATGGCGGCGCCCTGAACGACACGCTGTCGGGTGGTTCAGGCAGCGACCGGCTGTTCGGCGGGGGCGGCAACGACATCCTGTCGGGCGACGCGGGCGATGACATCCTCGCGGGCGGGGCGGGCAAGGACATACTTGCCGGCGGCAAGTGGACCACGGCGGACGTGAACCAAGACGCCTTCCTGTTCGATGTCAAGGTGACGAAGCGGGACTATAAGCAGCACGTCGACACGGTGAAAGACTTCCAGGCCAAGTACGATGCGCTCCACTTCGACGATGCGGCCTTCAGCAATGCGACCATTGCCAAGTACCTGAAGGGAAAGGGCGCCTCGCTCGACAAGCCCATCGCCATCAAGAAGGGCTGGTTTGCCCTCGGCGAGGCCAAGCAGGCGGACGACTTCTTCGTCGCCAAGAAGATCAATGCCAAGACCTACAAGCTCTATTTCGACGCCGACGGTTCGGGCACGAAGCAGAAGGCCCTGGAGATCGCCACCGTCACCTACGATTCCAGCAAGAAGACGGGCGGCGAGATCACCTATAAGGATTTCTTCATGGTTTAGCCTGAAACTGTGATATCGGACTCTTGCCAAGCTCGCACGGGCCTATGGGATAGGACCAATTTCCCCACTCATGACCATGCGGCAGTTTTCCGGATCCAGGGCCAGTCGGACGGGGCGCCTAAGCTCTGGCGCCCCCAATGAAAAGAGTTGACTTTCCCCGACTCGGGCGCTAGAGAAACCGAACTTTCCGGCTGGCCGTAGGTTTTCGCCAGTCGAAGCGCCTAGCTTCGACCGATGCCACCTAAACGCTGCCGAACTCAACCTTGACTGACAGATGTCAGATTTAGGGCACGACCGCGATGCAAGATATCGTGGTCCTCTGCAATCGTACCGCGCCAGGGGCTTACCCAAGTCAATGGCGTGGCTTCGTTTTGTGTACCTGAAAGGGTTCGCACGGCGAAGTGCAGCGTCAACCGTTGAAGACACTTGAAGGCCACCGGGTCGGTGGCTGGTGAAAGAGGGCACAGGATGCCAACGATCTCTCAGCTGATCCGCAAGCCGCGGACGGCGCAAAAGAGCCGGAACAAGGTTCCCGCGCTTGAGGCCTGCCCGCAGAAGCGTGGCGTGTGCACGCGCGTCTATACAACGACCCCGAAGAAGCCGAACTCGGCTCTCCGTAAGGTCGCCAAGGTTCGTCTCACGAACGGGTTCGAAGTCATCGGGTACATCCCGGGCGAGGGCCACAACCTTCAGGAGCACTCCGTGGTCATGATCCGCGGCGGTCGCGTGAAGGACCTTCCGGGTGTCCGTTATCACATCCTCCGCGGTGTCCTCGACACCCAGGGCGTGAAGAATCGTAAGCAGCGTCGTTCGAAGTACGGCGCGAAGCGGCCGAAGTAAGCCGTCAACTGTCATTGAGGTCAGTTCATGTCCCGCCGCCACAGCGCCGAAAAGCGTGAGATCATCCCGGATCCGAAGTTCGGGGATATCGTCGTCACCAAGTTCATGAATTCCATCATGTACGACGGCAAGAAGTCCTCTGCCGAGAGCATCGTCTACGGTGCCTTCGACAGCATCGAGAGCCGTGCCAAGGCGAACCCCCTCGAGGTGTTCAAGCAGGCCCTCGACAACGTCGCTCCGGCGATCGAGGTCCGCTCCCGCCGCGTGGGCGGTGCAACGTACCAGGTTCCGGTCGAGGTTCGTACCGAGCGCCGTCAGGCTCTGGCGATCCGCTGGATCATCCAGGCTGCCCGCGGCCGCAACGACAAGACCATGGTCGAGCGTCTCTCCGCCGAGCTGCTCGATGCGTCCAACAACCGCGGCAACGCCGTAAAGAAGCGCGAAGACACCCACCGTATGGCGGAAGCCAACCGTGCGTTCTCGCATTACCGCTGGTAACGGCCTGAGGAGCTGAGCGATGCCCCGCACGCACGCGATTGAGGACTACCGCAATTTCGGCATCATGGCCCACATCGATGCCGGCAAGACTACCACGACCGAGCGCATCCTGTACTACACCGGTAAGTCCCACAAGATCGGTGAAGTGCACGAGGGTGCCGCCACCATGGACTGGATGGAGCAGGAGCAGGAGCGTGGCATCACGATCACGTCCGCTGCCACCACCTGCTTCTGGAACGGCAAGCGTCTGAACATCATCGACACTCCCGGCCACGTCGACTTCACCATCGAAGTCGAGCGTTCGCTGCGCGTGCTCGACGGTGCCGTCTGCGTTCTCGACGGCAACCAAGGCGTTGAGCCCCAGACCGAGACCGTCTGGCGCCAGGCCGACAAGTACGATGTTCCGCGTGTCGTGTTCGTCAACAAGATGGACAAGACCGGCGCGAACTTCTTCAACTGCGTCGACGACATCGTGAAGCGCGTCGCCGGCAAGCCCGTCTGCCTGCAGATCCCGATTGGTGCGGAAAGCGATTTCCGCGGCATGGTCGATCTGATCAAGATGAAGGCCCTGGTCTGGTCCGGCGAGTCGCTCGGCGCCAGCTTCGATGAGGTCGAGATCCCGGCTGATCTGCAGGATCAGGCCGCCGAGTATCGCGCCAAGCTCGTCGAGGCCGCCGTCGAGATGGATGACGAGGCCATGGTTGCCTATCTGGACGGCCAGGAGCCTGACGAGGCGACCCTGCGCCGTCTGGTCCGTACGGCCGTGCAGCGCCGCGCCTTCCACCCGGTGCTCTGCGGTTCCGCGTTCAAGAACAAGGGCGTTCAGCCCCTGCTCGATGCGGTCGTGGACTTCCTGCCGTCCCCGGCGGACCGCGAGGCGATCCAGGGCATCGACTTCAAGACGGAAGAGCCGACGACCCGTAGGCCGACCGACGAGGAAGGCTTCTCCATGCTCGCCTTCAAGATCATGGACGACCCCTTCGTGGGCACGATCACCTTCTGCCGCGTCTATTCGGGCAAGGTGAACGCCGGCGACACGCTGCTCAACTCGTCTCGCGACAAGAAAGAGCGCGTTGGCCGCATGCTTCTCATGCATGCGAACAACCGTGAGGACATCAAGGAAGCCTATGCCGGCGACATCGTCGCCCTGGCCGGCCTCAAGGAAGTCCGCACCGGCGACACGCTCTGCGACCCGGCCAAGGCCGTGATCCTTGAGCGCATGGAGTTCCCTGAGCCCGTGATCGAGATCGCGATCGAGCCGAAGTCGAAGGCCGATCAGGAAAAGCTGGGTCTGGCTCTCTCGAAGCTCGCTGCCGAGGATCCGTCCTTCCGCGTCTCGACCGACCAGGAGTCGGGCCAGACGATCCTGAAGGGCATGGGCGAACTTCACCTCGACATCAAGGTCGACATTCTCCGTCGTACCTACAAGGTCGATGCGAATATCGGCGCTCCGCAGGTGGCCTATCGTGAGACGATCACGAAGAAGGCCGAGGTGGATTATACCCACAAGAAGCAGACCGGCGGTACGGGCCAGTTCGCTCGCGTCAAGATCGTCGTTCAGCCGAACGACCAGGGTGCGGGCTTCGCTTTCGAGTCGAAGATCGTCGGTGGTGCGGTTCCGAAGGAATACATCCCGGGCGTCGAAAAGGGCCTTCAGTCGGTCGTGGGTGCTGGCGTCGTCGCCGGCTTCCCCGTGGTCGACCTCAAGGTCGAGCTGATCGACGGTGCCTTCCACGAAGTCGACTCGTCGGCTCTCGCCTTCGAAATCGCTTCTCGCGCCGCTCTCCGTGAGGCCCTTCAGAAGGGTGGATCGGTTCTGCTCGAGCCGGTGATGAAGGTCGAAGTCACGACCCCTGAGGACTACACGGGTTCGGTCATCGGCGACCTGAACTCCCGTCGTGGCCAGATCCAGGGTCAGGACATGCGCGGCAATGCCGTGGTCATCAACGCGATGGTCCCGCTCGCCAACATGTTCGGCTACGTCAACACCCTGCGCGGCATGAGCCAGGGACGTGCGAGCTACACCATGCAGTTCGACCACTACGAGCAGGTGCCGTCGAACGTGGCTGCCGARGTTCAGGCGAAATACGCCTGAACCCACTAAGCGACTATTTGAAAGATCAAAGGAACGGGTGCCACGATGGCGAAGGAAAAGTTTGAGCGCAACAAGCCGCACTGCAACATTGGGACGATTGGTCACGTGGACCATGGCAAGACGTCTCTGACGGCGGCGATCACGAAGGTTCTGGCGGAGTCGGGCGGGGCGACGTTCACGGCGTACGACCAGAT
>NZ_JBFRGW010000056.1:0-34860 GCF_052115545.1 Microvirga sp. 2MCAF35 | reverse complement strand
CTCATCCGTCAGGTCCGACGGATAGCGCTTGGTCTTCTTGGCGATCGCGGCCATCCGGCCTCGGGTCTTATGGGTCCACATCCACAGGGTGAATCACATCCCTCCCGCCAAGGGAAGCCCATCAGATCAAGTTTCCAAACAGTCTCTTAGATGCATAGAAAAATAGAACACAAGCTCTCTGACTTGATTCAGTTTATTAATGATAATCTCATTGTCGATAGCTTGCTTTCCACTTACATCTAAAAAATCTTTTGATGGCATCGACAAGAAAAGTTCGTTTTCGAAATGAAAATAAGCTCCGTGAGCAAGGCGGTTCCTAAAATCGTTTACCTCCCGCAAACGTTCTAACAATTTACCATCTTTTTTCTGTCCGTTAAGTCGTGCGCAAACATTTCTGACCATATCGATTTTTTGATTGAAGTTTGCATCTTTAGTTAGAACAAGCACTTTCTCGAATCCGACTTTCAAGTGTTCAGAAAGCCATTGGCATATGGCGAGTTCCAGTTCGCTAAATTCCGTAAAGAACTTCCCTATAGCCCACTCGAAGAGAAACTCACTTGGAGGCAGATCGGGCTCTGTAAAGTCTTTTCTCGTTTGAATGCGCTTCTTCAACATTTCTCACCGCCGCCCGAACAGCCGCTCGATATCCGTCAGCTTCAACTCGACATAGGTCGGCCGGCCGTGATTGCACTGGCCGGAGAGCGGCGTCGCCTCCATCTCGCGCAACAGCGCGTTCATTTCCTCGGGCCGCATGCGCCGTCCGGCGCGGATGGAGCCGTGGCAGGACATGCGCGAGAGCACGGCGTCCAGGCGCTCCTCGAGCGGGCCCGCGGCCCCATGCCCCCATTCCGCCAGCGCATCGGCAACATCCTGCACCAGCGCCTTGATGCGCCCCCCTGCAAGGGCGGAGGGCACCTCGCGCACCAGCAGCGCACCGTGACCGAAGGGCTCGACCACGAGGCCGAGACTTTCCAGAGAGGACGCCTCCGCGAGCACGCGATCCGCATCGACGGGATCGAGATCGACCACTTCGGGGATCAGCAGCAATTGCCGGGCGATGCCCGAGGCGGCGCGCTCGCGTTTCAGGCGCTCGTAGACGAGGCGCTCATGCGCCGCATGCTGATCGACGATGACGATGCCGTCCTGCGTCTGCGCGACGATATAGGTGCCGTGCAATTGCGCGCGGGCCGCGCCCAGAGGCGCCTCTTCCGTTTCCGGCTCGATCTCGTGCAGGGTCGCACGGCTGTCGGCCGAAGGGCTTGCGAGATCGGGCAGGTTCGCCTGCCGTTCGGCAAGGCCCGAGGCAGGCGCGTAAGATCGTTCCGGCCCATCGAGCGGCGCCTGCCAGTTGGCGAAGGCGCTGGTCGGGCGAATCGCATGGGTGCGATGCGGATAGGCCGGACGCGACGGAAGCGCTCCTTGCGGACGCAGGCTTTCCAGAGTGCGCGTCCCGCCGGTCGAAGACGCCCGGAAGGCATGGCGGGTGATCGCTTCCTTCAGCGCACCGACGACGAAGCCGCGCACGAAGGCCGGATCGCGGAAGCGCACTTCGGTCTTGGCCGGATGCACGTTGACGTCCACGGCTCGGGGATCGAGATCGATCATGATGGCGAGCACCGGATGCCGGTCGGACGCCATCACGTCCGCATAGGCGCCGCGCACGGCACCGAGCAGCAGCTTGTCGCGCACGGGCCGCCCGTTGACCACGAAATGGATCGCCGCTCCGGTGCCGCGATGATAGGTCGGCAAACTGGCGAACCCGGTGAGCCGCACGTCTTCGCGCTCGACGCCGATGGACATGGCGTTCTCGTGGAACTCCGCCCCCAGCACCCGCGACAGGCGCCGCAGGAAACCGTGCTCGCCGGTCTCCTCCGGCGGATAGGTGAAGGCGGTGATGTGCTCGCCCGAGAGCGTGAAGCGGATCGTCGGATGCGCGATGGCGAGCCGCTTGACGATCTCGGCGACCGCCTGCGCCTCTGAACGGTCGCTCTTCAGGAATTTCAAGCGCGCGGGCGTGGCGGCGAACAGGTCCGTCACCTCGACGCGGGTGCCCTTCGGGGCAGGCGCGGGACGCACGGGGCCCTTCACGCCCGCCTCGACCACGAGCGACGAGCCGGTCTCGGCCTCGACGGTCCGGGTGATTATGGAGAGGCGCGCCACGGCCCCGATGGACGGCAGGGCCTCGCCGCGAAAGCCGAGGGTGTTGATGGAGAACAGATCGCCGTCCGGCAGCTTGGAGGTGGCGTGACGCTCGACCGCTAGTGCCAGGTCCTCCGGGGTCATGCCGCGCCCATCATCGACGATGCGGATCAGGCGGCGCCCACCGGCCTCGACGGCGATCTCGATGGAGGTCGCGCCCGCATCGACGGCATTCTCGACGAGTTCCTTGACGGCCGCCGCCGGGCGCTCGACAACCTCGCCCGCAGCGATGCGGTCGACGAGGATGGGATCGAGGCGGCGGACATGCATGCGAGGTGTCGGGCGTTCGGATTCGGAAAAGGGAACATAGGGGCTGGCGGCGCCGGAAACCAGAACGCGCGACGTTATTCCCCAGGCTCTGTGAGAGCGACGTGACGAATGAGGGAAGCGAGTGTTGGGGAACGGGGCGGCATGGGGTGCTCCTCCTTCGTCATCACCGGCCTTGTGCCGGTGATCTCGCTTCTGTAGAGCCCCGCATCTTTCAGTATCGGGATGACCGGGACAAGCCCGGCCATGACGTGGTGGGTGTGGCCGCCCTCACCCCTGCGCGAGATATTCCTTCGCCAGGATCTTGGCCTCCTCCACCGCGGGCTGGTCGAACGGATCGACGCCCATGGCGTAGCCGGCCAGGATCGTTTCCAGCATGAAATGCATGAGAAGCTCGCCCAGCGCGCGCTCGTCCAGGGTCTCGACATGGATCTGGCGGGTCGGGCGGCTGTTCTTGGCGAAGGTGTCGGCCATGGCGCGGCCCTGGGCGGCCACGAGGTCGCCGATGGTCTTGCCCGCGAAGGCCGCCTGTCCGGCGCGCTTGGACAGCGCCTCGTTCATGACCGGCCCCTTGCCGGCGACGCCGGTGGTCAGCACCGTAAAGAGCTTGTCGTTGGGGCCTGCGAGATAAAGCTGCTGCTGGCTGTGCTGGTCCACGGGTCCAATGGCCGCGACGGGCTGCGTGCCCTTGCCGTCCTTGCCCACGCTCTCGGCCCAGAGCTGCACCCACCAGCGGGTGAAGCGCTCGAGGCGGTCCGCGTAAGCCATGGTGACCGCGATGCCCTTGCCCGCTTTCGCCGCGGCGACGTTCAGGGCGGCCCCCAGGGCGGCGGGCGCATCCTTGGCGGCCACGCCGTTGCGGAAGGGCTCATAGGCATCGGCCGCGCCCCGGCGGATGGCCTCGATGTCGAGGCCCAGCGCGGCGGCCGGCAGAAGACCCACATTGGTCAGGACCGAATAGCGCCCGCCGACGCCGGTGTGATGATCGAGGAAGCGCACGCCCTCGGGCTCCAGGAGATCGCGCAGGGCGTTCTTGATCCCGTCCTTGCGCGGCTCGGATACGCCGAGGAACAGATCGTTGGGATGGGAGCGCAGGCCCGCCTTCTCCAGGGCTGTGAGAACGGCGATGGTCTGCATCAGCGTCTCGCCCGTGCCGCCGGATTTCGAGATCGCCACGAACCTGGTCGAGGAGAGCGGCAGCTTGTGCAGGACGCGGTCGAAGGTGATGGGATCGAGGTTGTCGAGGAAGTGGATGCGCGGGCTCTCGGTGAACCGCCCGGTGCCAGGCACCGCGTAATCCTTCAGTTGCGCCAGGGTCTGGCCGCCGAGGCTCGATCCGCCGACGCCGAGAATGACCACGTCGGTGGCATCGTCCCGCAGGAAGGCGGCCGCTTCGCGGATACCCGCCAGATCGTCCGTGGTGCGCGGCATGTGGAGCAGCGGCAACCGTCCCGAGGCATCGTCCTCGGCCAGCCGCTTCATGGCATCGTTGACGAGCGCCAGCGCGTCGTCGAGCGCCGCCTGCGCCAGACCGCCCTCCCCGATATTCGCATCAAGGGCAAGATCGATCGATTGCTGCAGGGCCATAAGCATACTCCGACTCGTTCAAAGCAGGAGCGAAAGATTAGGGCAGAGACGGCCCCGAGGCTAGGGTCGTGGCACCGAAGCTGAAATCTCTGCCCTGGAAGGCTACACTCCCGTCGGCCGTCCCGCGATCACCGTGAACATCCGGCCGTCGCCGAAGATGCGTTCGGCGGCCGTACGGATGTCGGCCTGTGTCACGGCTCCGACCAGGCCGTTGCGGCGGGCGATGTAGTCGATGCCGAGGCCCTCGAAGGCGATCTGCGCCAGGGTATGGGCGATCTTGGTCGAGGTGTCGAAGCCGAGCGCATAGGAGCCGATGAGGTAGTCCTTGGCCTTCTGCAGCTCCTCGTCGGACGGGCCTTCGCTCGTCAGCTTCGCCATCTCGTCGGTGATCACGTCGAGCGCCTCGACCACGCGCTCGTTCTTGGTCGCGGTGTAGCCCCAGGTCATGCTGGCCGAGCGGTAGCTCACCAGCGACGTGCCGACACTGTAGGCGAGACCGCGCTTCTCGCGCACCTCCTGGAACAGGCGCGACGTGAAGGCGCCGCCACCCAGGATGTGATTGAGAACGTAAGCCGGAATGAACCCAGGGTCGCGCCAGGCGATGCCGCTCATGCCGAAGCGGATCACCGATTGCGGAACGTCGAGATCGACCACGATGCGCGATCCCATCCTCTGCAGTGAAGCGGGTTCGATGATGCCGAGCGGTTTTGCGTCAGGCAGGAAGCCGAACACCTTGTCGAGCAGAGTGGAGAGTTCGTCGCTGCCGATCGCGCCGACGACGGCGATCTTCACGCGTCCGCGCGCGATGATCGACCGGTGCATTGCGGCGAGATCGTCCCGCGTGATCGCCGCGACGCTCTCGGGCGTGCCGGAGGTCGGACGGCCATAGGGATGGCCGGCGAAGCCTTCCTCGAAGAAGCGGCGCGTCGCCATGACGCCCGGATCGTTCTGCTGGTACTTGAGGCCCGCGATGGTCTGGGCCCGCACGCGCTCGATGGAATCCTGATCGAAGCGCGGCTCGGCGAGCGCGAGGCGCAAGAGCTCGAAGGCTTCATCCGCATGCTTGACCAGCGTCTTGAGCGAACCGCCGAGCGCATCGTTGCCGGCATTGAAGGACAACTCGATGGCGTTCGCCGCAAGCCGCTCCTGGAACGCATCGGAATCGTATTCGCCCGCACCCTCGTCGAGCAGGCGAGCCAGCATCTGCGCCACGCCGGGCTTGTCCGCGGGATCGTGCGCCGAGCCGCCTTCGAAGATGAAGGAAACGGCGATCAGGGGCACAACGTCGGATTCGACGTGCCAAGCCTCGACGCCACGGGCGGAGGTCAGCGCCTTCACAGTAGTCGGAGACGAGGACATGGTTTCGACAGAAGCTGTCATGATTACCTCAATTCTTGTGCAGGCGGCTTCAAGAGGCCGACTTCTGCAGATAGCCCGTCACGGAACGGCGGGAAGTGAGATAGCGCTCGGCCGCGGAGGCGAGATCGTCCTTCGTGACGGTCTCGATCTCGACCGGCCAGCGCCGCACCTCCTCGATGGTCTCGCCGATGGCGAGCGCCGAACCGTAGATGCGGGCGAGTGAAGACTGGCTGTCCGTGGAATAGATCGTCTCGGCGACAAGACGCGTCTTGGCGCGCTCGATGGAATCCGCATCCAGCGCCTCGGCGGAGATCGTCTTGAGGATCTGGTCGACGGCCTCTTCCAGAGCCTGGAGCGACACGCCCTCAGACGGCACCGCATAGACGCAGAAGCGCGTGTCCTCCATGGCGGACGACATGTACCAGGCACCCGCATTCACCGCGATGCCGCGCTCCATCACGAGCTTGCGGTAGAGATATGATGTCGGTCCGCCGCCGATCACTTCGGCGAGAAGCTCGAGCGCGTAGCAATCGCGCTGCGAGGCCGTGCGGCAGGACGGAACGAGGTAGAGCCGCTGCAGGGTCGGCTGCTCGACCTTCGGATCGGCCACGGTGATGTGACGCGCAGCCACCGGCTCCGGCTCGCGCGGACGCAGACGCACCGGACGCTTGCCCTGCGGGGCGATGCGGCCGTAGGTGGCATCCGCCAAGCGGCGTACCTCGTCCTCGCTTACATCGCCGGCAACGACCAGGATGCCGTTCTCGGGCGTGTAGAAGCGACGATAATAGTCGAGCGCATGATCGCGATCGAGCGTCTCGATCTCGTGCATCCAGCCGATGATCGGAATGCCGTACGGGTGATGCACGAAGAGCGAAGCCGCCATCGCTTCCGAGAGCTGGGCGGAAGGGTCCGTCTCGACGCGCATGCGCCGCTCTTCCAGCACCACGTCGCGCTCAGGCGCAATGACGGATTCCTCTAGAAGAAGGTTCGTCATGCGATCCGCCTCGAACTCCATCATGGTCTTGAGGTTCTCGCGGGCGACGCGCTGGAAATAGGCCGTGTAGTCGAAGGACGTGAACGCGTTCTCCTGACCGCCGAGACCCGAGACCACCTTCGAGAACTCACCGGCCGGATGCTTCTCCGTGCCTTTGAACATCAGGTGTTCGAGGAAGTGCGCGATGCCGGATTGTCCGAGCGGATCATCGGCCGAACCGTTGCGGTACCAGATCATGTGCGTGACGACGGGAACGCGGCGATCGGGAATGACGACGACGTCGAGGCCGTTGTCGAGCGTGAACGAAGACAGGTTCGGACCGCTGCCTTCCGTCCGCCCGAAGGAGGCGGCGTCAGCGCGAAGAAGAGGCTTAGAGGCAGTGTCCATGACGTTTCAACCTTGGCGACATCAGTTCGTTTCGCAGGGCGTTTCTTAGGGGATAGTCGAATTAGGGGGCTATGCAAGCGAAGCCGCAGATCTTTCCTGTGCGGCATTCTTTGTCCGGATTCGCTGGACGCAGGCTTGGCCTTTCACAGGCCCCATAACGTTTTCAGGCGAAGCGGGTGAACCCGTTCGCCTGAAATGAAGTGGGAAGAGACAATGCTTACTGCCTGCTCTGCCGCTGGCGGAGATAGGCCGATGGGCTGTCGGGATCGCCCGAGATGATGGGATCCGCGGAGGCTTTGAGCTTGCCGCCGCCCTGGGCCCGGAGCAGATCGCCCGGAGGATCGCTGAGGTAGCGACGGTCGATACCGTTGCCCTGCAGCTCCGGTTTCTCCTCCTTGGTGAAGGCGCGGAGTTCGTCGGGAGTCATGCGGGCGATGTCGGCTTGCCGGCCGACGGGAGCCTGCGGGCCGGCGGAGGCATTGGGATTGCGGCCGGCGCGCATCTCTTCGATCGAGAGGCGCTTGCCTTCCGTGTTCTTGTAGAGCTCGGAGCTGGTATAGGGCGTACGAGCCTCGGCCGCAGCCTTGCGGCGAGCCGCCACATCCGGGTCCTTGGGCCAATTGCCGTTGCGTGCCTCGGCGCCACCTGCTGCCGGTGCCGGCAGGTCCAACTTGGGAGGAAGCACGAGCGGAGCGCGCTCGTTGTAGGTGATGGGGGCTTTTTCCTTGGGAATGATGCCGATGGCGCCGAGAACGCTCTTCACGGCCTCGCCTTCCTCGGCCGAAGCACCGGTGGCGGCGATCAGAAGCGCCAAGGCTCCCGCGCAGCCTGCGATTTTCATTCCCTTCATGGCACCCACCATTCGTTTCTCATTGTGGCCGGAAGGCCTGATCGCTCATTCTGGCGAACATATGGCAGCAGGCGCCACAAAATATCGTTATTTAGCCCGCCGCCCCTCCAGGACGAAGGAGTCATAAAGCAAACCGACCACCCCCGCAACGATGGCAGCATCGGCCACGTTGAACACGTACCAGGACCATGAGCCGAAGTGGATCTGGATGAAATCGAACACGGCCCCGAACCAGAGACGGTCGATGACGTTCCCGATGGCCCCGCCCACGATCAGGCCGAGGGACGCCGCCAGAAGCTTGGCCGTGGTGCGACGGATCCAGAAGGACAGGCCGATGGCGGCCAGAATGGAGACGACGACCAGTCCCCAGCGGCCGATGTCCGAGTGCTGCTGGAACAGCCCGTAGGAAATGCCCCGGTTCCAGACCACGATCAGGTTCACGAAGGGGGCGAGTTCCACCGGCTCCTTCACGGGAAGATCGTAGACATAAAACGTGTAGAGCTTCGTCGCCTGATCGAGGACGAGCGTGATCAGGGCGATGGAAAACCCGAGGATCGCCGCGACCGACAATCCCTTCTGGACCGCACGCCCCCTGCCCGCCCTCTTCTGAGAACGGGGCCGGCTCGCTGCGCGCGGGCGCGGCGAGCCTGGTTGAGACGTTACCGCAGCATCGGCAAGCGGTGCGCCGGTATCCTCGGACTTGCTCATTCGGCCGCCGCCTTCAGCTGGTCCCATTCGCGCAGGGCCGCCGCATCGCGGGGCGTCACGTCCGGATAGTCCGGATCGGCGCCCACATCCGGCGTCACCTTCCACGAGCGGGCGCATTTGCGGCCTTGCGCGAGAGCCGGCACGACCGCGACACCCTTCACGTCGTCGAGGCGGAAGGCCTCCGCCGGGCCATCGCCCTGCACCACCTGGATGCCGGACGTGATGCAGATCTCGGCAAGGTCGAGGCCCTGCACGGCCTTGAGCAGGCTCTCATCGGCGATATGCACCACGGGCGCGGCCTCAAGGCTTGCGCCGATGCGCTTTTGCGCACGCTCGATTTCCAGTGCGCCGGTGACGACGCGGCGCACGCGGCGGACCTTGGCCCAACGCTCGGCAAGCGCGTCGTTGCGCCATTCCGCCGGCACCTTCGGGAAGGTTTCGAGATGCACCGACTCGGCCTGCGGATAGCGCGCAAGCCAGGCTTCCTCCGCCGTGAAGGCGAGGATCGGCGCGATCCAGGTCGCCACGCAGCGGAAGGTCTGGTCGATCACGGTCAGCGCGCTTTTGCGAACATTGCTCGAGATCGGGTCGCAATAGAGCGCGTCCTTGCGGATGTCGAAATAGAAGGCCGACAGATCCGTGGTCATGAACGAGTTCAAGAGCGCGATCACGCGCTTGTAGTCGAACGTGGCATAGGCCTCGCGCATCTCGCCGTCGAGCTCGGCGAGGCGGTGCAGCACGAAGCGCTCCAGTTCCGGCATCTCGTTCACGGCGACCTTGTCGGCATCGTGGAAATGCGCGAGCGAGCCCAGCATCCAGCGGATCGTGTTGCGCAGCTTGCGGTAAGTCTCGACGAAAGTCTTCAGGATCTCCGGACCGATGCGCAGATCGTCCGAGTAATCGGATGCCGCCACCCACAGGCGCAGGATGTCGGCGCCGGAATCCTGGATCACCTTCTGCGGCGCCACCACGTTGCCGAGCGACTTCGACATCTTCTGCCCCTTCTCGTCGAGGACGAAGCCGTGGGTCAGAACGATGTCATAAGGAGCGCGCCCGCGCGTGCCGCAGCTCTCCAGCAGCGAGGAGTGGAACCAGCCGCGATGCTGGTCGGAACCTTCCAGGTACATGACCTGATCGGGGCCGCCATCGACCTTGCGCGTCACCTTCAGGTCATCGCGCGTTTCGAGCGCGAAGGCGTGCGTGCAGCCGGAATCGAACCACACGTCGAGGATGTCGTTGATCTTGTCGAAATCGGCGCGATCGTAGCCGCCAGCCTTCAGGAATCGCGAGCCGTCACCCGCATACCACGCATCCGCGCCTTCCTTTTCGAAGGCGTCAGCGATGGCGCTGTTCACGCGCTCATCCTTGAGGATCTCGTTGGTGCCCTTCTTCACGAACACCGCGATCGGCACGCCCCAGGCGCGCTGACGCGAGACCACCCAATCGGGGCGGTTCTCGATCATGCCGGTGATGCGGTTCTCGCCCGTTTCCGGCACCCACTCGACGGTCTTGATGCCATGGAGCGCGCGCTGACGCAGCGTGTCGCCGTGGTTGTCCAGCGGCTTGTCCATGGAGATGAACCATTGCGGCGTGTTGCGGAAGATCAGCGGACCTTTTGAGCGCCAGGAATGGGGATATTGGTGCTTGAGGCGCCCGCGCGCGATGAGCGCGCCGACCTCCACGAGCTTCCTGATCACCGCCTCGTTGGCGCCCGCATCCTTACCCTTGTCGTCATAGATGCGCTCGCCCGCGAAGAACGGCACGTCGGGGAAGTAGGACGAGTCGGGCGACACCGTGTGCGGCACTTCTTTCGTGCCGCAGGCGGCGAACACGTCGCGGTGCTTCACGTAGGTGTTGTAGTCGTCCGCGCCGTGACCAGGAGCCGTGTGCACGAAGCCCGTGCCCGCATCGTCGGTGACGTAATCGGCCGGCAGAACCGGCACGCCGAAATCCCAGTAGCCATGCGCGCCTTCGAGCCCGCGGAACGGATGCGCGCAGCGCTCGATCATCACCGGCAGCACATCCTTCACGCGCTCGTATCCGGCGACGCGCGCGGCGGCGAACACGTCGGCCGCGAGCTTGTCGGCGATGACGAGGCGGTCGCCGACCTTCGCCCAGTTGTCCTCGGCGGCTTCGGTGACCGTGTAGAGGCCGTAGGCGATGTTCTCGCCGTAGGCGATGGCGCGGTTGGCCGGGATCGTCCAGGGGGTCGTCGTCCAGATCACCACCGATGCGCCGTCAAGATCCCCGTCCAGCGTGTTGGTGATCCTGAACTTCACCCAGATCGTCGTGGAGGTCTTCTCGTGATACTCGACCTCGGCCTCGGCGAGCGCGGTCTTCTCGACGGAGGACCACATGACGGGCTTGGAGCCGCGATAGAGCTGGTCGCTCACGGCGAACTTCATGATCTCGCGGGCGATCTGCGCTTCCGCGTCATAACTCATGGTCTGATACGGGTTGGTCCAGTCGCCCTCGACGCCGAGGCGCTTGAACTCCTCGCGCTGCACATCGATCCATTTCTCGGCGAAGGCCCGGCATTCGCGGCGGAACTCGACGATGTCCACGTCGTCCTTGTTCTTGCCCTTAGCGCGGTACTCCTCCTCGATCTTCCACTCGATCGGCAGGCCGTGGCAGTCCCAGCCGGGCACGTAGTTGGAATCGAACCCTAGCATGCCCTGCGAGCGGACCACCATGTCCTTCAGGATCTTGTTGAGCGCGTGGCCGATATGGATGTTGCCGTTGGCATAGGGAGGGCCGTCGTGCAGCACGAAGCGCGGACGGCCCTTCTGGACCTCGCGCAGGCGCTCGTAGAGCCGGTTCTCGTTCCAGCGCTGCAGGAGCTGCGGCTCGCGCTGCGGCAGGCCGGCCCGCATGGGGAACTCGGTCTGGGGCAGGAACAGGGTTTCGGAATAGTCGCGGGCGGCGCTTTCGGGCTTATCGGTCATGACGGTCAATCGGTCTTGGCGGCCTGCGGTCGGCAGGCGCATCGGCTTCTCTTTCAGGGCGAACGGCTAGGATCCCGGACCTTCGCAGATCGTGCGAAAGCCGGGCCGATAATTCGCGCCGCGCCGATGCGGGCCGCATGCAGAGCCGGAGAAACCATGGGCATGGTGAGCCTTTTAGCAGCGCCGGGCCGGATAATAAAGCGTGGTGATTGCCGGGGCGGCTGCCTATTTAAGGACCAGAACCCGCCCTATAGTCCCCGAACGTTGCGACGGGCAGGAAGGATTGACCATGGCAGACTCGACCACCACGGCCGAACGGCGCTCGAAAGCCGGTTTCGACCTCACCCCGCCTAAGCCCGAGCAGATGCACGCCCTCGTGGCCAATCTCGACGACGAGGAGCGCCGGGTCCTGCTCGAACACGGCACGGAGAGGCCCTTCTGCGGCATCTTCAACGAGGCCAAGGAGAAGGGCACCTATTGCTGCCGCCTCTGCGGCCTGCCCCTGTTCAATGCCGGCACCAAGTTCGAATCCGGCACCGGCTGGCCGAGCTTCTTCGACCCGATCGACCGGGATCACATCGCCTTCGTGCGCGATACCAGCTACGGCATGGTGCGCACCGAGATCCGCTGTGCCCGCTGCGAGGGCCATCTCGGCCACGTGTTCAACGACGGCCCGCCTCCGACGGGCGAGCGCTACTGCATGAACTCGGTCTCCATGCGCTTCGTCGCCGAAGGCGATCCGCTGCCGGACGAGTTGGGCCGGGGCGCCCCGGAGGGCGAAACGGTGGGCTGACGGCCCGTGGACACCACGATTGAGGGTGCAGGCGGCCGGACAGGATCCGACTTCTATGCCCGGCTGCCCGTCTTCGACCATTTCTCCCAGCTGACGGACCCCAAGCTCTACATGCCCGTCCCGGACGATTGGGTGCTGGGTTTGAGCGACATCGTGCGTTCGACCTCGGCCGTCGAGGCCGGGCGTTACAAGGAGGTCAATACGGCCGCCGCCTCCGTGATCGCGGCCGTCTCCAACAAGCTCGGCACGAGTGCGTTCGCCTTCGTGTTCAGCGGCGACGGGGCAAGCTTCGCGCTGCCCGCCTCGCAATCCGTCCTTGCCCGCGAGGCGCTCTCCGCCGTGGCGGCCTGGGTGCGGGATTCCTTCGGCTTCGAGCTGCGCATCGCGCTCGTTCCGGTGTCCGAGATCCGCGCCGAAGGCCACGACGTGCGGATTGCCCGGTTCGCGGCATCCCCCGATGTCTCCTACGCCATGTTCTCCGGTGGTGGCCTCGCCCATGCGGAGCGGCGGATGAAGGAAGGCGCCTTCGCCATTCCTCCGGCTCAGCCCGGCACCCTGCCCGACCTCACCGGGCTGACCTGCCGCTTCGACGAGATCAGGCCGGAGCGCGGCGTCATCCTCTCCCTGATCCTGCTGCCCGCTCTGACGGCGGGCACGGAAGCCTTCAACGCACTCGTCGGGCAGGTCCTGTCGCTGGCCGAGGGGCAGGAGGCCGGGCGGCCGGTGCCGGAAGGCGGGCCTACCCTGTCCACGCCCTTCCGGGGCTTCGGCCTCGAAGCGAAGACCGTGGGACGGAATGGGGCGGGCCTCGTCACCTTGGCGAAGCTGGCGGGTCTTCGCCTGCTCTCCTTCATGATCTTCCGGTTCGGACTGACGATCGGCCGGTTCGATCCGGCCCGCTACCGGCACCAGCTCGTCGAGAACACGGATTTCCGCAAGTTCGACGACGGCCTGCGCATGACCCTGGACTGCACGCCCGCGCTGGCCGACCGTCTGGAAGCGCTGCTGGCCGAGGCAGGACGGAAAGGCACCGCCCGTTACGGCCTGCACCGGCAGGACGCGGCCCTCATGACCTGCTTCGTCCCCTCGGCCACCCGCAGCGACCACATCCATTTCGTCGACGGCGCCATGGGCGGCTACGCCATGGCGGCACGGGCGCTGAAGCCGGGCGGTTAACATTCATCCCCGTCATCACCGGCCTTGTGCCGGTGATCCCGATAAATTGAAGCGCCGAGCCATTCAGCATCGGGATGGCCGGCACAAGGCCGGCCATGACGGGAAGAGGCACGGAATTACGTCAACCAATCATCGAAGCCGTCTTGTCCTCGGCGAGCATCCGCTTTGCCTCGACCGAGTCGCGGTCCATCTGGGCGATCAGCGCGTCGATGCCGTCGAAGCGCTCCTCGCCGCGGATCCAGCCGACGAATTCAACGTCAACAACCTGGCCATAGAGGTCGCCGGAGAAGTCGAAGAGGTGCACCTCGAGCAGCGGAGCGCCGTTGTCGAAGGTGGGCCGGCGGCCGAAGCTGGCGACGCCGTCGAGCGGCCGGCCCGCCACGGATACCCTGACCGCGTAGATCCCGTGCCGAAGGCGGCAATCGTCGGGCAGGCGCATATTGGCCGTGGGATAGCCAAGCTCGCGGCCGCGCTTGTCGCCGTGGCGCACCTCCGCCTGAACGAACCAGCGATAGCCGAGCAGCCGGTTGGCCATAGCGATGTCGCCTGCTTCCAGAGCAGCTCGGATGGCACTGGAGGACACCGGCTCCGTCCCTTCCACGACTGCCGGGGCGATCAGGCAGTCGAGCCCCCGCTCCCGGCACAGCTCCGCCATGCGCGCCGGATTGCCTTCCCGCCCGCGGCCGAAATGGAAATCGTGGCCGATCACCACGCCCGAGAGCTGCAGCTCGTTCGCCAGCAGGTCCACGAAGCCCGCCGCCGTCAGGGCCGCGAGGTTCCCGCTGAAGCGCCGCTGGAAGACGCCGTCGAGGCCGAGACGGGCGAAGATCTTGAGCTTCACGGGCTCCGGCGTGATCCGGAACAGGGGCCTGTCGGGTTGGAAGAAGGTGCGCGGATGCGGCTCGAAGGTGACGGCCGCCGCCGGTTTTCCGGAGTTCAGGGCCATTCCCAGAAGATATTGATGTCCCCTGTGCACGCCGTCGAAATTACCAATGGCCGCCATGGCGTCCCTGAGGCTCGCGGGCACGGACTCGCCATCGCGGCAGACGGCGAACGAAGGGGACATCGGAGGAGAAATTTCGGAACTCATCTGTGCAGATATCGGTGCGGGCGCGACCCTGTCGAAAAGCGGCCTTCGGGTCAAGGGAAGCACGGGCGATTCGATATCCTTGTCGGATCATCGCACCCTCTCACGTCATGGCCGGGCCCGTCCCGGCCATCTCGATCGGAAAAGCGCCGCGTCTCAATCAAACGAGATCACTGGCACGAGGCCGGTGATGACGTGGAGTTGGTTAGACCGACCTCACCAAGCCAGGACCTCCATGAAGGCGGTCGGCCGGACAGGCTGCCGGTCCACCCAATCCTGCACGTGATCGGAGACCAGATCGCCCTTGTGAAGACCCAGCTCCTCCGCGTGGATGCCGCGGGCAATCATCAGCGCGTCGATGCCGTAGCCCACGGCCCCGGCGATATCGGTGCGGATCGCATCGCCGACAGCGAGAACCCTCTCCTTCGCAACAGCCCGACCGCTCAGCTCGGCCGCGACGGAGAGCGCCCGGTCGTAAACGGGACCATGGGGCTTGCCGGCATAGAAGACCTTGCCGCCCATCTCCTCGTAGGCGAGCGCGATGGTTCCCGCGCAGGGCAGGATCATGTGGCCGCGCTCGACGATGAGATCGGGATTGGCGCAGACCATCAGCAGGTCGCGCCGGAGCATGGCTTCGAGCTGGGGCCGGTAATCCTCGACCGTCTCCTCCTCGTCGTTGTCGAAGCCGGAGCAGACCACATAATCGGCCTCTTCGACGGAGCCGAAGCGGACGGCGAGGCCGTCGTAGATCGGCATGTCGCGGGGCGGGCCGATATGGTGGACGATCCTGTCGATGCGTTCCTCGATGGCAAGCCGCGTCAGGTCGCCGGAGGTGACGATGGCGTCATAGGCCGTGCGCGGCACGCCGAAGCCGTCGAGCTGCGTTCCCACGGAAGCGCCGGGGCGCGGCGCATTCGACACGAGAACGACCCGTCCTCCGCCGGCGCGGAAGCGGGTGAGCGCGTCGCTTGCCGTCTCATAGGCTTTGACCCCGTTGTGCAGCACGCCCCACACGTCGCAGAGCACGAGATCGTATCGATCGGCGAGAGAGCGCAGGCCCTCGGCGTGAACCGGGCGTAACGAGGCGGTCATGGGGTCTCACTAGATTATCGTGCGGACCCGAAGGGCCACGGATGTGAAAAGTGGCCCGGTTTTCCCCGCCAAACGATGCGCAAGTCAAGTCGGTCCGATGGTCTCGGGCCACGCACCCGCGCTCACCCGGTGCGCCGAAGAAGGGTTGGCGCATCCTCCGGATCGAGGGATTGCGGGAAAGTCTGCTCGGCGGCGATCTCGGGCTTGACCGGGCGCGGGGCCGCGAAGGCGAAGCCTTGCGCCAGCGGCACGCCGAGGTCGCAGAGCATCGGCACCATGCGGTCCTCCTCCACCCGGTCGGCGATCAACAGGATCCCCTGGCGGCGCAGGGCCGGGGCGAAATCGCGCACGTCGGGTTCCGGGCCCGCATAGCGGCCATCGGCCCGCTCGGCGGCCTCGATCATGAGGCCCGCCGGCAGCTTCATGAACCGGACGCCGAGATCGGCCAGCCTCACCGGATCGAACCGGAGATCGGTGGCGCGATCCAGGGAAAACGGCACGCCCCGCTCGCGCAAGGCGGCGAGCGCCGCCCTGTGATCCCCATCGAGGCAGCGCCAGCTCAGCTGGGACATCTCCAGAACGATCTTGCCGAGAAGATCGGGACTGGCGTCGAACAGGCGGGCCAGCGACCACAGGAAGCCGGGCTCGGCAACGGAATGAGCCGCGAGGTTCACGCCGACGATGGCCTCGCTGCCGCGGGCGACGAGGTGGCGGGCGACGGCCATGGTGCGGATCAGCACCCGGCGGTCGAAGTCCGATGCGCGGCCGGACGCCTCGATGATCGGCAGGAACTCGGCCGGTCCCATAAGGGTCCCGTCCGCGAGCCGCAGCCGGGCCAGCGCCTCGTAGAAGCGGATCTTATGCTGCGGCAACGAGACCACCGGCTGCAGGTGCAGCTCGATCCGGTCGTCCGCGAAGGCCTGGTTGACCAACCTCACGCGGCTGATCTCCTCGGTCGAGGGCCTGCGCATGGAAGGCAGCAGGGACGGTTCGGGGAAAGGCGCGGCCCGCACCTGTTCCGACTGCTTCGGACCAGGTGCGGATGCATGTGCGCCTGCGGACATCGCCAGTTCGCGCAGGAGCGTCACAGGACTGTCTCCGCGCACCGGCGTGCGCAGGACGAGCGGCGCGGCCGGAACCGGTTCCTTCCGCTCGAAAGCGGCAAGCTGCATGCCCCCCGTCTGCCGCTCCGTCTCGGACTGCCACCACAGGAAGACGAGACCGAAGAAGACGGCCATGATCAGGAAGCCGAAAACCGGCAGGATGAATCCTGGCTCCATCGGCACATAGACCGAGGCGCCAGCCGTCAGAATGGCCGGTGTAAAGGCAAGCAGCGTCGTTTTCCTGTCCCGCAGGACAGAAATGTTCTTTGGGTTCGTCACCATGGGTGCCCCCGCTCCCCTGGCTCGGCGAATGTGCGCGAATCAGTTTGTTAACAGACAATGAATCACGGCGAATCGCGGGGCAAGTTTCGCATTCCCGAAATGAACATTATTTCGCAATCGCGCGTTGCCCGTTCATGAAACCGGCTCGCATTTTCGAGCGAACGAAAAGGCATTTTCGATGGAAGAACCCCGGAAAGACCTGCTGATGCAGGTCGACGGCATGACCTGCCAGGGATGCGTCACTTCGGTCACGAAGGCCATCCAGCGCCTCGATCCGAGCGCCAAGGTGGACGTGGATCTAGAGCATGGCCGCGTCCATGTCACCACATGTGCTCAGAGCGTCGAGATAGCGCGCGCCCTGGACGCGGCCGGCTACGAGGCCCGCGCCATGACCGGCTGAGCCGAGAATTGCACCCGGCTCGTGGCTTCGCCGAAAGTTCTTTTTGCGGCGCTCCGTTACGGCTGTTAGGTTCGCACCCATCAGCCATCTTCGGGGATCATGATGACCGCACAGACATCCAGAGCCGCCAACGACCTCATTGCACCCAACGACCTGGATGCCTGGTGGCTTCCGTTCACGGCCAACCGCTCGTTCAAGCAGCGCCCCCGGATGATCGCCCGCGCCAAGGGCATGTACTATTACACCCCCGACGGCCGGGAGGTGATCGACGGCGCCGCCGGCCTCTGGTGCTGCAATGCCGGCCACAACCGGGACGAGATCACGTCCGCCATCCAGGCCCAGGCGCAGGAACTCGACTATTCGCCGGCCTTCCAGTACGGCCACGCGAAGGGCTTCGCCGCTGCTTCCCGCATTGCCCAGCTCGCGCCGGGAGATCTGAACCACATCTTCTTCTGCAACTCGGGTTCCGAAGCGGTCGATACCGCGCTCAAGGTGGCGCTCGCCTATTGGAACGTGAAGGGCCAGGGCAGCAAGACGCGCCTGATCGGCCGCGAGCGCGGCTATCACGGGGTCGGCTTCGGCGGCATCTCGGTGGGCGGCATCGTCAAGAACCGCCAGTTCTTCGGCTCGCTGCTGGCGGGCGTCGACCACCTTCCCCACACCTATAACCGGGCCGAGCAGGCCTTCTCCCGTGGCGAGCCGGAATGGGGCGCGCATCTGGCGGACGAGCTGGAGCGCATCGTGGCGCTCCATGACGCCTCGACCATCGCGGCCGTGATCGTCGAGCCGATGGCCGGCTCCACGGGCGTGCTGCCGCCGCCGAAGGGCTATCTCAAGCGCCTGCGCGAGATCTGCGACAAGCACGGCATCCTGCTCATCTTCGACGAGGTGATCTCGGGCTTCGGCCGTCTCGGCACCGCCTTCGCGGCGGAGCGTTACGGCGTTGTCCCGGACATGATCACCTTCGCCAAGGGCGTGAATTCCGGCACCGTCCCCATGGGCGGCGTGCTGGTACGCGAGGGCCTCTACGATACCTTCATGAACGGCCCCGAACACGTGATCGAGCTGTTCCACGGCTACACCTATTCCGGCCACCCGCTCGCCTGCGCGGCGGCGCTCGCGACCCAGGACGTCTACCGGGACGAGAAGCTGTTCGAGCGCGCCAAGACCCTGGAGCCGGTCTGGGCCGATGCGATCCACTCGCTCAAGGGCCTGCCGAACGTGCTCGACATCCGCACCATCGGGCTCGTCGGCGCCATCGACCTCGCCTCGCGTCCCGACGCGGTGGGCAAGCGCGCCTTCGAGGCCATGGACCGCGGCTTCCAGGAATACGGCCTGATGATGCGCATCACCGGCGACACCATCGCGCTCTCCCCGCCGCTGATCATAACCGAGGAGCAGATCGGCGAGATCGTCGACAAGCTCACCAAGGTGATCAAGGCGGTGGCATAACGCTCCGAGCTTGAGGGCCTTAAGCCACCTGAACGCTGTTCAGGTGGTTTTTTAGCATCTGCCGCAGCTCTTGATGGGTTGCGTTTCGCCAATCAACATCGTCTGCGGCATTCAGCGCTACCGCGACCTTCATGAGCTGCAGAACCACGGCCGCCATTGCTTCGCACCGTTCTTTTGGAACCGGTCGGGCTGCCGAGGCAAGTAAGCGAGCAATCTTCTCCCGCATCGCAGCGCCCGTCCTTCGCTTCTGCTCCTTGTCGATATCACGTCTCTCCACGAGGGCGCCGAAGGCCGGACGTTCGACGAGAAATGCCTGCAGCCCGTCAAAGAGCTTATCCGCCACCTCAACGGCGCTCCGGCCCGTGGCCTCAAGCAGCATCTCGTCCAGCATCGCTGACAAGTCCGCGAGATAGGCCTCATGCAGGGCCTTCGCCAATAACTCTTTTGTGGGGAAGAACTGATAGAGCGAGCCGATTGATGCGCCTGCACGGGCGGCGATCTCAGTCATTGTAGCCGCCTCATAGCTCCGCTCGGAAAACACCTCCGCTGCCGCCTTCAGGAGTGTAGCCACGCGTTCACGACCTCGCTTTCTTTGGGGAATGCGCGGCACAGGATCGACAACACCACTTGAGTTTTGTGAGGGCATGCTCATATAAATCGTTTTATGAGGAAAACCTCATATATCAAAATTCCAAGGCCCGTGAAACCCTCATTGACCTCATCTCTGTAGGAAGACCACTCATGCTGGACGAACTCGATCCGTGCCGAACCGCTCTTGTGCTGATCGATTTACAGAATTGGACGCTTGGTATGCCGCTTGCTCCTCATTCTTCCTCCGCAGTAATAGGCCACAGCTCGCGCTTAGCGCGGCGTCTGCAAGAGGCTGGCGGCACCGTCATCCTCACACGCGCCGCCTTCTCTAAAGGCTATGCCGATGTCCTGAGGCAGCCGGTGGACGTTGCCCTGCCCCTGCCCGAGGGCGGTTTGTCCTCCGAGGCTCTTGCGTTCTCCAGCGACTTCAATGTTGAACCGGATGTCGTAATCACCAAACGCCAATGGAGCGCTTTTTACGGCACTGAACTCGACCTCCAGCTGCGGCGGCGGGGTATCACCACGATCATTCTTGGCGGAGTGATGACCAATTTCGGTGTCGAGTCCACGGCGCGCGACGCTTGGCAGAAAAGCTATTCGGTGATCGTGGCTGAGGATGCCTCATCCAGCCTCGACGCTGACATGCATCGCTTTGCCGTCGAGAAGATCCTGCCTCGTGTAGCGCGAGTACGGTCGACAGCCGATATTCTGGCGAGCCTCACAGCCCCGGTAGCTGCATAAGCCTTGCCCCTCCCGGCCGCACGGAGTAGGACCGCAGCACGTTTTCCCAATTCAACGGCTGCTGTTTAAAACCATGTCCAAGGCCGACAAGATCAAGGCCCGCGCGCCGCGCGGCTTTGCCGACCGCAACCCCGCCGACCTCGCCGCGACCGAGCGCATGTTGGCGGCGATCCGCGATTCTTACGAACTCTACGGTTTTGAGGGCGTCGAGACGCCGTTCGTCGAGTACACCGACTCCCTCGGCAAGTTCCTGCCCGACCAGGACCGCCCCAACGAGGGCGTGTTCTCGTTCCAGGACGACGACGAGCAATGGCTGTCGCTGCGCTACGACCTGACGGCGCCCCTCGCCCGCTACGTAGCCGAGAACTTCGATGCCCTGCCGAAGCCCTATCGCAGCTACCGCGTGGGCTGGGTGTTCCGCAACGAGAAGCCGGGTCCGGGCCGCTTCCGCCAGTTCATGCAGTTCGACGCCGATACGGTCGGGGCCGCCTCCGTCGCGGCCGATGCGGAAATCTGCATGATGGCCGCCGACACGATGGAGAAGCTCGGCCTCAAGCGCGGCGACTTCATCATCAAGATCAACAACCGCAAGGTTCTCGACGGCGTGCTTGAGGCCATCGGCCTCGGCGGCGAGGACAAGGCCGGGCAGCGCCTGACCGTGCTGCGCGCCATCGACAAGCTCGACCGCCTTGGGATTGACGGCGTACGGCAACTCCTCGGTACGGGCCGTAAGGATGAGAGCGGCGACTTCACCAGTGGAGCTGGGCTCACTGAAGATCAAATCCTTGGTTTGATGAGATTTCTGAGCAACCCGTTTGGTCAATCTGCAAGTGCGCAGCCTACACAGGCGACTCACAGCGCTGAGACGATTGCTGGAACAAAGATTTACAAGTCTACGCAAAACTCGGCAGCCATTGAGCAACTCCGTACTCTGAATTTTAGCAGCCCGACCTATCTTGCCGGAATAGATGAGCTGGCCCAAATTGCTGAGCTTGTGGATGCCGCTGAGTATGGCGATCGGGTGATTATCGACCCCTCCGTCGTGCGCGGCCTCGAATACTATACCGGCCCCGTCTACGAGGCCGAGCTGACCTTCCAGGTGCAGGACGAGGACGGGCGCCCGGTGCGCTTCGGCTCCGTGGGCGGTGGCGGGCGCTATGACGGCCTCGTGGGCCGCTTCCGCTCCGAGCCCGTTCCGGCCACCGGCTTCTCCATCGGCGTGTCGCGGCTGCTCTCGGCGCTCCAGATGGTCAAGAGCCCCATCGTCTCCGGCGCCGAGAAACCCGGCCCGGTGGTGGTGCTCGTCATGGACAAGGACCAGATCGCCGCCTACCAGCGCATGGTCTCGACCCTGCGCCAGGCGGGCATCCGGGCCGAGCTCTATCTCGGCTCCTCAGGCATGAAGGCGCAGATGAAATACGCCGACCGGCGCCAGAGCCCCTGCGTGGTCATCCAGGGCTCCAACGAGCGCGAGCGCGGCGAGGTCGAGATCAAGGACCTGATCGAAGGCGCCAAGGCGGCAGGGGCCATCGCGTCCAACGAGGAATGGAAGGCCGCCCGTCCGGCCCAGTTCTCCGTGCCCGAGACCGATCTCGTCAAGGCCGTCCGCGAGGTGCTGGCCCGCCATTTCGGATAACCTTGGCCTTTTGGAACCCCTGTGGTTCCATAGGGGTTGTTCCGGAAGCTTGACCATCAGGAGATGAACATGGCGAAGGCCAAGGACAAGGATAAGAAGTCCGGCACGAAATCGAAGAAGAGCCCCGGCACGAAGCTGGCGAAGACGGCGAAGAAGTCCGGCCTCATGGACCTCATCAACACGGATCTCGGCCGCGAGATCCTGGCCGACGCCCTGATCGCCGCCGCTGGCGCCGCCGCCGCCGCCCTCACCAAGACCCGCGCGGCCAAGAAGGCCGGATCCGCCGCCGCCCATGCCGGCGCGCAGGGCGCCGACCTGACCCAGACCGCCGCCGGCGCCGTCGCCGGCGTGGTGACGGAGGCCGCGCGCCACTTCCTGCCAGCACGCCTCGTGGGCGAGGAAGGCGGCGCCGAGAAGGGCGCTTCCTCGGAACCCCGGAAGGTCAAATACGTCAACCGCTCCAGCGACCACAGCAAGAGCAAGACGAGCAAGGCCAAGGGCCAGAAGAGCGACACGGCCGGGAAGGCCTGAGCTTCTTCGCATAAACACCATCCCGGATCTGGCCGGAGCCACGATCCGGGAGCCTGACCGAGACGAATGCGATCCTCCCTCCCCGGCGGAAGGCGTGAAGAGGGTCGCACCGGAGCCCGTTGGAAAGACGACGGCCGCGCAAGCTCGCATCCCCCCAAGCAAATCCACTGTCACCGGGTCCGAGGCTCCTGCCTCGGCACCTCGCAGACGCTCGGATAAATATTAAACCGATCGGTTGACTGTCCCGAAACGCGCAGCTATATTCAACCACATGGTTGAATTACAGACATCCCGGCTCGACACCGTCTTCCACGCTCTCGCCGATTCCACCCGGCGGCGGATGCTCGGCGCTCTCGGCGGCGGCGAGCGCACGGTGAGCCAGCTCGCCGAACCGTTCGCGATCTCGCTGGCCGCCGCCTCGAAGCACATCAAGGTGCTGGAGCAGGCAGGCCTTCTAAGGCGCGAGATCCGCGGCCGCACCCATGTCTGCCGCCTCGACCCCGGACCGCTGGCGAGCGCCCATCAATGGCTCGGCATCTACGAGCGCTTCTGGACCGAACACCTGGACGTGCTGGAGCGGCTCCTCCGCGAGGAGGATGCGCAAAAGTCCCCACCCCCGAAAACCCCACCTGCCGAAGGAGACGACACATGACCGACCTTGCCACCCTCGACACCTATGGCACGCTGAGCGAGCCCGCGACGCTCACGATCCAACGCCTTCTGCCCGGCCCCGTCGAGCGCATCTGGGCCTATCTCACGGACAGCGACCTGCGCCGCCAATGGCTCGCGGCGGGCGACATGGACCTGACCCTCGGCGCCCCGGTCGAACTCGTCTGGCGCAATGCCGAACTCACCGACCCACCCGGCGCGCGTCCGGACGGCTTTGGCGAGGAGCACAGGATGGAGTGCCGGATCACGGAGCTCGACCCGCCCCACCGGCTCGCCATCACCTGGGGCTCGACCGGCGGCGTCACCTTCACCCTGGAACGGCAGGGCTCCGAGGTGCTGCTCACCGTAATCCACCGCCGCGTCGCCGACCGCGCGACCCTGCTCAACGTCAGCGCCGGCTGGCACGCCCACCTGGACATCCTGGCCGCCCGCGCGGCCGGCGAGACGCCGGAGCCGCACGTCATCACCGGGCTTGTTGTACGGCCTTGAGACATACCTGACAGCTGTTCGGAGACATACCTGACACTTCTGCTGTGGCGGCAGGGAGGTCGGGATGGGTTGGCTGGAGGTATCTGTGACGGAGCGGTGTCGGGAGTTCGTGCTGCTGGCGTCGCTAGAGGGCGCCAACATCTCGGCGCTGTGCCGGCGCTTCGGGATCAGCCGCCAGACCGGCCATGTGTGGCTGCGCCGGTTCGCGGCCGGAGAGCGGGCGTTCACGGACCGCTCGCGCCGGCCGCATCATAGTCCGGGCCGGCTCGCGGCCGAGGTGGAAGCACAGGTTTTGGCGGTGCGCGAGGCGCATCCGGCCTGGGGCGCCCGCAAGATCGCGGCCGTGCTCCGGCGCTCCGGGATCGTGCCGCCGGCGGTTTCCAGCGTGCATGCGGTTCTGGTCCGCCMCGGCCGGATCTTCCGGGGCGAAACCCTGGCCATAAGGCCGCGCCGCCCCGACGGCTGCTTTGCCATCTGCTTCGGCGCCCACGAGATTGCAGCCCTCGATCTCAACGCACCCGACACAGACCCAACTCTGTAAGGGATCTCTCCGAACACGTGTCAGGGATGTCCCCGGACTTTACAACAAGCCCGGTGATGACGTGGGAGGGTGGATAACGCCTCTCCGAAAGCTTCCCACGAAAAGAAAAAGCCCCGCATCTCTGCGGGGCCTGGAGGTAGAACGCTACTCCGCGTCCGGTGATTTCAAGGGCCGGACATTCGTTTCGATCTCATCCTCGTCGAGCAGCGTCGGATCGTCCTCCTGCGCGTCGAGGCGGGTCTTCTTGCGCAGCGAAATGTACTTCTTCTGGATCTTGATCCGGCTCTCGCGGGCGATTTCGAGGGCGCCCTGCATGAGGGAGCGCTCGGCCTTCTCGTTCTGCAGCTCCTCGGTAAGGCGGCGGTTGGCGGCCTCCAGAGTGTTGCGCTCCTGCTCGAAGCGCTTGGTGAGCTGGTCGATGCGCTCGGAGAGGCTCGCCACCTTGTTGTCGGAGCTTTCGATCTGGAAGTCCTTGGCCGCGATGGCCTTGCCCAGCATCTCGACGCGCTCCTGCAGCTCGATGCGCGAGCGCTGGAGTTCGTTGACCATGGCCACCTGACGCTCGACCTCCTGCTGGGTCGCCTCCAGGCGACGGTCCAGGGTGTTCTTCTCGATGGTGGTCTCTTTCAGGCTGCGCTCGACGCCGCGCAGGGCCTCGTTCTTGTCGCGCAGCTGGTCGCGGGTATGGGTAAGGATCTTGTCCGTCGCGGCCAGACGGGAGTTCAGCCCCTCGATCTTCATGTCCAGCGCCGAAAGATCGGTCTGATGGGCGGAGCGCTCGGAATCGATCTGGGTTTCCAGGCGTTGGCGCAGCACCTGCTCGGCCATGAGCTTGGTCTCGAGCTCGGAGGCGCGCTGACGCGTGGCCTCGAGCTGGGTTTCCAACTCGCCATAACGGTTGGTCAGGCTGGAGAGGCGGTAATTCTGCTCCTCAGCCACCTTCTGCAGGCGTTTGACCTCGTGATCGAGCAGCCCGTTGCGCTCGCGGGTCTCGATGAGCTCCCGCTCGGCGCGGGCCACCGTCTGGTCGGCCTCCTGGGCTTCGAGGCGCAGGGCCTGGTTCTCTTCCGTGATGTTGCGGGCGCGCTCGGTCTCGATGGAAAGCTGATTCTCCAGGTCGGCGACGATGGCCTCCTTGTCCTTCACGTTGAGGCGCAGGTCCTCGATGAAGGAATCCTGCTCGCGAACCCTCGTTTCCGCCTTGCGCAGCTGCGAAATGGCGGAGGTCAGGTCGTCCACCGTCCGGGCGTGGAGACCGCTGAGATCGGAGAGTTCGCGGCGCAGGGCCACGGTCGTGTCGGTTTCCTGCCGGAGCACTGCCTCGGTTTCAAGAAGGCGCGACTGAAGCTGCGGATAGCTGCGGATGAGGTCGCTCACCGGCTCGCTGAGGAGAGCGAAGTCCTCCTTGAGGCTGCGGATTTCCTCCAGCCGGTCGATCATGTTGGCGAAACGGACGCGGATCAGCTCGTTCTTCTGGCCGACGGAATCGAGCGCCACGTTGGGGCGGACGACAATCGTCTCGCCCTTGTCCGGAGGCGCTGCAACAGGCGCGGCAACGGCCTCGACGGCCTCGCCTCTCTCGGGCAGGGAGCCGACGACGGCCTCTTCCTGCTTCTTGCCAAAACGGCTCCTGAACGATGTCCAACCCGAAGACATGTGCCGGTCCTTACGCCTGAAATTCACGCTTTCCTAACTTTTAGCCCAGATCGCCACAGTTTGGAAATAGAATTTCGTTGCGTAAGAGTGTAGCAGCCTCACTCTGCCGCGATGGTTAACGGTTGGGAAGCGCGCTTGCCAAACCCTGCCGCCTCCAGGGCTTCGGGCATGGGCCCACCCGTCGCCCAGTCGAGAAGCTCGACCGTGTGGACAATGGGGATTTCCGTCCCCTTCCCGATCTGGGTCATGCAGCCGATATTGCCGGTGGCGATGAGGTCGGGCTTCGTACGCTCGATATTGGCCACCTTGCGGGCCCGGAGCTGGGCGGCGATCTCCGGCTGGAGCAGGTTGTAGGTGCCGGCCGAGCCGCAGCAGATATGCCCTTCCGGCACGTCCTTCACCGTAAAGCCCGCCTGCTTCAACAGGGTCTTCGGCTCGGTGCGGATCGCCTGCCCGTGCTGCATGGAGCAGGCCGAATGATAGGCCACCACCAGCTCCGTCTCGCGCACCGGCTCCATGAGCTTCAAGGACGTGACGTATTCGGTGATGTCCTTGGCGATCCCTGAGACGCGGGCCGCCTTCTCGGCATAGTCCGGGTCTTCCCGGAACATGAAGCCGTAATCCTTGATCGTCGTGCCGCAGCCCGAGGCCGTGATGATGATGGCGTCGAGCCCCTCTCCGTCCATCTCGGCGATCCAGGCGTCGATGTTGCGCTTGGCAAAGCCATGGGCCTCCTCGTCGCGGCCCATGTGGTGGACGAGAGCTCCGCAGCAGCCCTCGCCCTTGGGCTGGACCACGTCGACGCCATGGCGGTTGAGGAGGCGGATCGCGGCCTCGTTGAAGCCGGGCTTGAGCACCGGCTGGGCGCAGCCGGACAGGATGGCGACCCGACCCCGGCGCTCCCCATGCGCCTTGAAGGTGCCGGGCTGCTCGAAGGGCGAGCGGGAGGGCGCCTTCGCCGGCGCGAGGTCGATCATCGCCTCCAGGCGATTGCCGAGGAGCGGCAGCCCGCCGATCACGCCCTTCAGGGGCTTGGCCAGCATTGCCGCGCCGAGCGCGAAGCGGAAGCGGCCGGGATAGGGCAGCACCCTGGCGAGGACCCAGCGCAGGAGCCGGTCATGCCAGGGCCGGGTATAGGTCGCCTCGATATAGGCGCGGGCATGGTCGACGAGGTGCATGTAATGCACGCCGGATGGACAGGTGGTCATGCAGGACAGGCACGAGAGGCAGCGGTCGATGTGCTTGACCACTTCCTTCGACGCGGGCTTCCCGCTCTCCAGCATGTCCTTCATGAGGTAGATCCGCCCACGCGGCGAGTCGAGCTCGTCGCCGAGCAGCAGGTAGGTCGGGCAGGTGGCGGTGCAGAAGCCGCAATGGACGCAGGTCCGGAGGATCTTCTCCGAGCTGGCCATGGCGGGATCCCTGAGCTGGTCGGGCGTGAAATTGGTTTGCATGGTTTTATCTCACAGCGCCCCTTGCCATTGGTTGATGGCGTCAATGGGATGGATCAGCATGATGATGTTCAGGATCAGGTTGTCGCGGATCCAGAAACCCACGAACGCTTCCATGACCACCGCAACGAGCACCGTCAGCCAGACCGGCCAGAGGCGCGCCAGCGTGAACCCGATCATCATGGCAACGATGTCCGACACCGAATTGATGACGCTGTCGCCATAATAATCGAGCGCGATGTTCGTCGCACGGTAGCGTTCGATGACGGTGTTGGTGTTCTCGGTGATTTCCCAGGCGCATTCGATCCCGACCGCCACGAGGAGAGCGATGCCGAGCGGCAACGGCTTGCCGATCAGGCGACCGAAGGCCCAGAGGCCTGCATAGAACAGAAAACCGTGAATGACGTGGGAGGGCGTGTACCAGTCGGTCAGGTGCTGGGAATTGCCGGAATCCTTCACGATTCCATGCCACAGCTCGATGGTGCCGCATGTGCAGATCGGCGTGCGGCCCATGGCCAGCAGGATCGCAGCGGTAAGCGCGATGAGGCCTAAGGCCAAGACAGCGTAGATGATCGGCCTTAGGGGGCTCTTGTCTCCGTCAATCATGGGAACTGCTGCGCTTGTCATTTCACGCCCCAATCCAGTCGGCTTAAGCGCATTTCTCTACCGCAAGTCGGCGATAGAGAGCCAGTTCAGCGCTGTGAGAGGCGGATGCAGATCGTTTCGTCATCTGAGACGGACCGCAGATTGCTACAGCCGTGTCGAGTTTTTCCAGCGCGTCTGCGTATTTCCGATAAGCATCGCATTCGTCTTTTCGCCCATTGCCAGAAGCTTTTTGAAGTTCCTGAAGTGCTTTATCAGCCGAACGCTGTTCTTGAATCACATCTGCCGTGCAGGATGGTGAATATGATCTCCAGGCTGATACTGCCGTGAAGGCTATTAAGCCGACCCCAGAAACTCCAGCTAATGAGAGAATGTAAGAGAGCCGTATAGATTTCGCCATCATAACCCCGCATACATCCGGCCCGGATTGAGAATTCCGGCGGGATCGAAGGAGGCCTTGATGCCGCGCGACAGCGTCATCAGGGCGTCGGGCTGCGGCTCGAACACGTCGAGGGTGGAGCGGATCTCGGCCGGGGCGCGCACGAGAGTGGCGTGGCCGCCGAAGGTTCGCGTTGCCTCGCGCAGGACAGAGGCGCCCGCGTCGCCGTCGATGGGCGTCGAGATCCAGATGAGCCCACCGCCCCAATCGTAGAACCATTGCGCATCGAGGAACCGTGTCACCTGGGCGACGATGTCAGGGCCTTTCGTGGGCGCGGTTGACACGCGCCAGACCGCCCGCTCGCCCTGATCGGTCAGCAGTGCCACGTCGCGCACCGATTGCCAGAGCGCCTCGGCCCCGACGCCTTCGAGCAGGTCCATGAACCGGAATCGCTTCAGCAGGCGCTTCATCTCGTTCATGCGGTAATCGACCGAGACCCTGAAGCCTTCGAGCCGGATCAGCGTGGTCCCGCCCCGGCGGTCGCGGTCCGGGACATGTGCGGCGCCGGTCACGTCGAAGGGTGATCCGAGGGCCATGGACAGGGCCTCGATGGCCTGCCGGTCGTCGAGGCCTCGGATGGCGAGGGTCGCCATCCGCTCCTGCTTCGGCAGCACCTTGAAGGTGACTTCCGTGAGGAATCCGAGCGTGCCCCAGGAGCCAGCCATGAGCTTCACGAGATCGAGGCCGGTGACGTTCTTCATCACCCGGCCGCCGGATTTCACCACCTCGCCGCGCCCGTTGACGAAGCGCACGCCGATGAGGCTGTCGCGGGCGGCGCCCGCCATGATCCGGCGCGGGCCTGAGATGTTCATGGCCGCCACCGCCCCGATGGTCGGCTCGCCCTTCGTGCCGAGAAGCGCGCGGTAATCCATGGGCTCGAAGGGCAGTTCCTGGCCTTTCGCGGCCAGCACCCGCATGACCTCCAGCACCGGCGTGCCGCTGCGCGCGGAGATCACAAGTTCCGACGGCTCATAAAGAGTGATGCCGCTCATGGCCGACGACGAGATCGACGCGTCGGTCTGGTTCGGCCGCCCCATCGGGGCCTTCGTGCCGTTGCCGGACACGTTCAGAAGCGTGCCCCTGTCGGCGGCCTCGCGGATGATGATCGATGCGTCCTGCTCGTCGCGGGGAATATGCGTCGTCACGCGGCAAGCCTTCCTTCGAGCGGAAACACCTTGGCGGGATTGAGCAGCCAGCGCGGGTCGAACACGCCGCGCACCCGCATCTGCTGCTCCAGATCCGTGGCGTTGAACTGATAGGTCATGAGATCCCGCTTCTCGATGCCGACGCCATGCTCGCCGGTGAGGCAGCCGCCGACCTCGACGCAGAGCTTGAGGATATCCTCCCCGGCCTTCTCGGCTTTCTCCATCTCGCCCGGCACGTTTGTGTTGAACATGACGAGCGGATGCAGGTTGCCGTCGCCCGCATGGAACACGTTGGCGACGCCGAGCCCATAGGATTTCACGATCTCGTCGATCCGGTTGAGCACGTAAGGCAGTTGCCCGGTCGGGATCGTGCCGTCCATGCAGATGTAATCGGCGACGCGCCCCGTGGCGCCGAAGGCGGATTTGCGGCCCTTCCAGATCGCCGCGCTCTCGGCCTCCGATTGCGAGACCTTCATGGTCTTGGGCTTGAAGGGTTCGGCGATGGCGACGATGCGGCGGAGCATGTCGTCGATCTCCGCATCAGAGCCCTCCACCTCGACGATCAGCATGGCCTCCACGTCGAGCGGATAGCCCGCATGGGCGAAGGCCTCGCAGATCTGGATCGCGGGCTTGTCCATGTATTCGAGCGCCACCGGGATGATGCCCGCCCCGATGATCGCCGCCACGCAGGCGCCCGCATCCTCCACGGACGAGAAGCCGAAGAGCGCCGGCCGCGCGCCTTCCGCTGCGCGCAGGATCCGCACCACCGCTTCCGTCACCACGCCGAGCTGGCCTTCCGAGCCGCAGATCAGCCCGAGCAGGTCGTAGCCGGGGGCATCCAGATGCTCGCCGCCGATCTCCACCACCGTGCCGTCGAGGAGCACGATGGTGACGCCCAGGAGATTGTTGGTGGTGACCCCGTATTTCAGGCAATGCGCCCCGCCCGAATTCATGGCGATGTTGCCCGCGATGGTGCAGGCGAGCTGGCTCGACGGATCGGGGGCGTAGAAGAAGCCCTCGTAGGACACCGCCTGGCTGATGCCGAGATTGGTGATGCCCGACTGCACGCGGGCCGTGCGGTTCTCGAAGCTGACATCGATCACCCGGTTCATCTTGGCGACGCCGAGCACGATGGCGTCCTCCTGCGGGATGGCCCCGCCGCAGAGCGAGGTCCCCGCCCCGCGCGGCACCACCTTCACGCCGTTCTCGTGGCAGAAGCGCATGATGGCCGAGACCTCTTCCGTGGTGGAGGGCAGCACGACGGCGAGCGGAATCCGGCGGTAGGAGGTCAGGCCGTCGGTCTCGAAGGCCCGGCGTTCGTCCTCGGTGACAATCAGGGCCTCGGACGCGACAAGGCGTCCCAAACCCTCGACGATCTCCTTCCGGCGCGCCAGAACCGCTTCGTCCGGTTTCGGAAATGCAATGGTCATGGCACTCTCCCTCACGGAATCATCGCTGCATTCAAGGTATGGCTACCTTAACAATAAGGCAGCTTTCCCCGATGGCGTTTCCTAATAATGTAGAATGTCTCTAGCGCATTGTGCGGAAAAGTGGACCCGGTTTTCCGCCTGAACAATGCGCTGCTTAAAAAAATGAGCATCGAATGGGTCCCAAAAGTGGTGTCCACTTTTGGGTCCGATGCTCTAGGATGGGACAGGGGTCCAGCAAAGGAGTTTTTGATGCGTTCCTTCGTTCTTTCCGCCGCCCTGCTGCTTGCCGGGCTCGGTTCCGCCCAGGCCCAGGACGCGGCCGCCGGCGAGAAGGTGTTTGCGCAATGCCGGGCCTGCCACCAGATCGGGCCGAGCGCGAAGAACGCCGTGGGCCCGGTCCTGAACGGCGTCATCGGCCGCCATTCCGGATCGGTCGAAGGCTACAATTACTCCCCCGCCAACAAGAATTCCGGCCTTACCTGGGACGAGGCCACGTTCCGGGAATACATCAAGGACCCTAAGGCCAAGATCCCCGGCACCAAGATGATCTTCGCCGGCGTCAAGGACGAGCAGAAGGTCAACGATCTCGTCGCCTATCTCAAGCAGTTCGACGCGTCGGGCCAGAAGGTCACCCAATGAGCGTTCTGCCCTCGCAGGGCCGCCCGGCGAAACCCCGGATCGGCCTGTTCGTCACCTGCCTGGTCGACCTGATGCGCCCCTCGGTGGGCTTTGCCGCCGTCAAGCTCCTGGAGGATGCCGGCTGCGTCGTGGATGCGCCCGTCCAGACCTGCTGCGGCCAGCCGGCCTACAATTCGGGCGATCGCGGCACCACGCGGGACCTCGCCATGCAGGTGATCGAGGCCTTCCACGGCTACGATTACGTGGTTGCCCCCTCGGGCTCCTGCGCCGGGATGATCAAGGCCCATTACCCGGAACTCTTCGAGGAAGATCCGAACTGGCGCGCCAAGGCCGATGCGCTCGCCGCCAAGACCTATGAGCTGACGAGCTTCCTCGTCGACGTGCTCGGCGTCACCAGGGTCGAGGCCTCGTTCGATGGAACCGTGACCTATCACGATTCCTGCTCGGGCCTCCGGGAAATGGGCGTGAAGACCCAGCCGCGCCGGCTTCTCGCCAGCGTCGAGGGCCTGACCCTCGTCGAGATGAAGGACAGCGACGTCTGCTGCGGCTTCGGCGGCACCTTCGCGGTCAAATACAGCGACATCTCGGGCGCCATCGTCGATGCCAAGGCCAGGAACGTCGAGGAAGCCCACGCCCCGACCCTGCTCGCGGGCGATCTCGGCTGCCTCATGAACATGGCCGGCAAGCTCACCCGCGACGGCAAGCCGATCAAGGTCCGCCACGTGGCGGAGGTTCTGGCCGGGATGACGGACGAGCCGCCGATCGGCCTGCCGAAGGAGTCCCGTTCCGCATGAGCAATTCAGCCCGTTTCGCGGCTCGCCTGTTCCGGATGGACGAGCGCACCTGGGAGCGCCATGCGAGCCCCTGGAGCGTCTGGTCGCGGGTGGCCTCGCTCCCGCTCCTTCTTCTCGCCATCTGGAGTCACGCCTGGATCGGCCTCTGGGCCGTCCCGGCGACCGGGCTGGTCTTCCTGTGGCTCTGGATCAATCCCCGGCTCTTTCCAGCCCCGGCGCGAACCGACACCTGGAGTGCGAAAGTGACATTCGGCGAACGCGCTTTCATGAACAGGGCGACGATCCCCGTCCCCGACCATCACGTGAAGGTCGCCAATCTTCTCATGGCGGCATCCGGCATCGGATTCATCGTGGCCCTCGCGGGCGCCGTCATGAACGATCTCCTGATGACCGTTGCAGGCGGTCTCGCCGCCTGGTTCGCCAAGATGTGGTTCTGCGACCGCATGGTCTGGCTCTTCGACGATATGAAAGACCGGAATCCGGCCTACGCCGCGTGGGTCCGCGTTTCGAAGGAGGAGGCGCGATGACCGTTCATTCCACTTCTCCCCAGTTCAAGCAGAATGCCGCGCGGGCGCTGAGCGACGATCAGCTGCAGAAGGCGCTCGGCAACGTGAAGCAGGGCTTCATCGACAAGCGCCAAGCCGCCGCCGACAAGCTGCCGGAATTCGAGGCGCTGCGGGATGCGGCGCGGGACATCAAGAACCATACGCTGGAGCACCTCGACCTCTACCTCGAAGCCTACGAGGAGAAAGTGAAGGCCTCCGGCGGGCACGTGCATTTCGCCCGCAACGCCGATGAAGCCCGCGACATCATCCTGAACATCTGCCGCGAGGCCGGCGCCAGGACGGTGACGAAGGGCAAGTCCATGATCTCGGAGGAGATCGGGATCAACCATCATCTGGAGGCGAACGGCATCCGGCCCGTCGAGACCGATCTCGGCGAATACATCATCCAGCTCCGCAACGAGCTGCCGAGCCACATCATCGCCCCCGCCGTCCATCTCAACGCCACGCAGGTGGAGGAGGATTTCCGGCGCGTTCACACCCATCTCGACGCCAAGCGCGATCTCTCGGAACCGGTGCAGCTTCTCACCGAAGCGCGCGCCGTTCTGCGCGAGCGCTTCCTCGCGGCCGATGTGGGCATCACCGGCGCCAACTTCCTGGTGGCCGAGACCGGCACGTCGATCATCGTGACGAACGAGGGCAACGGCGATCTCACGCAGATCCTGCCGAAGACCCATATCGTGCTCGCATCCCTGGAAAAGCTCGTTCCGACGCTCGAGGACGTGAGCCAGCTCCTGCGCGTGCTCGCCCGCTCGGCGACCGGCCAGGAAATGTCGGTCTATACCACCTTCTCGACCGGCCCACGCCGCAGCGCGGATGCGGACGGGCCGGAGAACTACCACGTGGTTCTCATCGACAACGGGCGCTCCTCCATGCTCGGCACGAGCTTCGAGGAGATGCTGCGCTGCATCCGTTGCGGCGCCTGCATGAACCATTGCCCAGTTTATCATGCGGTCGGCGGGCACGCCTATGGCTGGGTCTATCCCGGCCCGATGGGCGCGGTGCTCACGCCGTCCCTCATCGGCGTCGACAAGGCGGGCCACCTGCCCAACGCCTCCACCTTCTGCGGACGCTGCGAGAGCGTGTGCCCTGTGCGCATTCCCCTGCCCAAGCTCATGCGCCACTGGCGCGAGCGGGAATTCGAGCGGCACCTGACACCGGCGACCGTTCGCTCCGGCCTCCGGTTCTGGGGCTTCTTCGCCAAGCGCCCTGCCCTCTACCGGCTGGCGACCCGTCTCGCCATGGGAACGCTGGCGCTCGCGGGCCGCCAGCGCGGACGCTTCTCCTGGCTGCCCATGGCCAAGGGCTGGACCAAGTACCGCGACTTCCCCGCCCCGCAGGGTGAGACGTTCCAACAGCGCTGGAAGCGCGAGCGCAAGGGAGCCGCCGCATGAGCGCCCGCGACGACATCTTCGCCAATATCCGCCGCTCCCTCGGCGTCAACGGCAGCGAGACGATCCGCCACCAGATCGTCGCGGACCGCCTGGAGCGCTCGCCCAAGGGCGTGATCCCCCAACGCGGGCAGGTTTCGGGCGAGGAGCGGATCGCGCTCTTCAAGACCATGGTCGAGACGTCGCTCGCCACGGTGACGGAAGTCGCCTCCGCGGCGGAGGTGCCGCAATCCATCGCGCTGTTCCTGCGCAACCACAATCTGCCCGCCACCCTGCGCATGGGGGACGATCCGCGCCTTGAGGCCATGCCATGGTCGGACACCACCCTTGAGATCGCCCATGGGCCGAGCGAGGGCCGGGACCTCAATGCGGTCAGCCACGCCTTCGGGGGCATCGCCGAATCCGGCACCCTCGCCATGGTGTCGGGTCACGAGAACCCCTCCACCCTCAACTTCCTGCCCGACAACCACATCATCGTCGTGTCGGCCAAGGACATCGCGGGCGATTACGAATCCGTCTGGAACCGGGTGCGCTTCGCCTACGGCAAGGGATCCATGCCGCGCACGGTGAACTGGATCACCGGCCCATCCCGCTCCGGCGACATCGAACAGACCCTGCTGCTCGGCGCCCATGGACCCCGTCGGCTGCATGTGGTGGTGGTGCGGGATTGAGCCGGGTTCCTTTGCATCTGATTAAAGCCATAAGCCGCCCCTCCCATGTCATCACCGGGCTTGTTGTAAAGTCCGGGGACACCCCTGACACGTGTTCGGAGAGATCCCTTACAGAGTTGGGTCTGTGTCGGGTGCGTTGAGATCGAGGGCTGCAATCTCGTGGGCGCCGAAGCAGATGGCAAAGCAGCCGTCGGGGCGG
>NZ_JBFRGW010000055.1:0-23706 GCF_052115545.1 Microvirga sp. 2MCAF35 | reverse complement strand
CGTTGCCGTCCTGGCCGTTGAGCTCGTTGGCGTCGGCCGAGCCATAGACCGTGTCGTTGCCCGAGCCGCCGACCACGTTCTCGAAGCCGCTGATCACGTCGCCCGCCGCCTGACCGGCGGTGTAGCCGGTGCGCAGGTCGACCAGAGCCCCCTCCGCCCCATCATAGACGAGCGTGTCGATGTCAGCGCCGCCGTCGAGCGTGTCGGCGCCCGCGCCACCATAGATGACATCGTTGCCAGCGCCGCCCATGACGAGGTCGTTGCCACGATCGCCAGAAAGGAAATCGTTGCCATCGTCGCCGTAGAGCTTGTCGTTGCCATTGCCGCCATCTAGGGAATCGTTCCCTGAATTCCCGGAAAGAACGTTGTTGGCGGCGTTGCCTATAATCATGTCGTTCCCCGATCCGCCGATCGCATTCTCGATCAGAGAGCGAATATCACCATGATACTGCAACGCGTTGTAGACGTTGCCCTTTGCACTGGCCGAGAGCTGGGTGGCAGACGTTAAGGAGAAGCGACCTGGCGACAGATCGATTTTGAGATTGGTGCTGTAGTTCTCAAAATTGTAGGTATCGACCCCTCCTCCGTCCCAGATCGTCAGGAGAATTGCATTCGAAATGGGCCGGCCCTGACCGACGCCGTTTACGAAAGTCTCACCAGTTTGCGGGCTCCACTTATAGACGGTGTTGCCACTGTTCGTCGTAAAATCGGCGCCATACATTTCTTGCAGGCCGGCGATGTCGTACATCATGAATGTCTGTGGTCGCCCAGTGACGTTGTACGACATGACCGAGTATTCGGTCGAATCATGCTGAGCACTCATTTTCGGCAGGTTTCCGCCGCTTTCGTGCGTGTGCTTCATGCCAAGCGAATGCCCGAGCTCATGCAAAAGCAGATAATACTGGTAGCTCCCGAGAGCGGCCGTCCCGTCCGCATGGGTAATCCACGTGTCGCCGCCATAAACGGGGACGCCGGGATAATATCCGTGACTGCGATTGATGATGTCACCGGGTTCGTAGGCACTCAGTTTGATGTTGGCATCATTCCGACCTGCGTAAACGAATGTCGTGTTCGTGAACGATTCGAGTGAGGTCAGAGACATCACTCCGGCTGTCCCCTTGAAAATGCCGTGGAAGGCAGTTTGCGAATCCAGAGACAAAGGCTTGAAGCCCGAAGCGCTGGGATTGATCCATTCGAAATCCGAGCGTGAATCCGGGAAGCTGTAGGTGATCGTGCTGTTAGCCCATTGGGATCCGGAGAAGACCGCTAGCACATCCCGATCAATGTTGGTCGGGGCATAATATTTGGTGCCCGCAATCGCAACATTCGGGAGACCTGCCGCAACGGCAGAAAAAACCCCTAGAGGCAGGCCTGAAACATTCTCGTTCAGCCAATCATAGGCACCGGAGAACCAAGACGAAACACTGCTGAACAAGGGTGCACCGGCTGCAAAGGATGCCCACTTTGCAGTCTCCTCAGAAGTCCCCGCTCGGCTATAGGATAAGAAGGAAGTATCTCTGCTCCCTGTACCATATGTGTCGTGGTCATTAAGTGACGTAAGGGAGGCCCTCCTTTCCAGATTGTGTGAAAACGAGGCCCAAGAAACGCCCTTACCATCGGCAACACAAGCATAGCACATGGAAGTCTCTCCCTCTGCATGTCGCTTAATGTTATATTAATTCAATTTAAGAGCTTGGCAATAGATATGTCCTCCCGGGAAGCGTGATGATTAGGTGGAATCCCCGGGACAACCTGTTAGAAGGGCGCCCTTGAACCTTTTATGACGAGAGCCGCGATGAACGCGCCCCGATCCGAATTCCTGAAAGTCCTCACCGAGCGGGGCTTCATTCACCAGACGTCCGATTTCGACGGAGTGGATGCAGCTGCCCTCGAGAGCCGGCTGACGACCTATGTGGGCTATGACTGCACGGGGCCGTCCCTGCATGTGGGGCACCTGCTCTCCATCATGATGCTGCACTGGCTCCAGAAGACGGGCGCCGGCAAGCCGATCACGCTCATGGGCGGCGGCACGACCCGGGTGGGCGACCCCTCGGGCAAGGACGAGAGCCGCAAGCTCCTGACCGTCGAGCAGATCGAGGCCAACAAGGAGAGCATCAGGACGGTCTTCTCGCGCTTCATCTCGTTCGGCGACGGTAAAACCGACGCGATGATGGCCGACAATGCCGAGTGGCTGACCAAGCTCAACTACATCGAGTTCCTGCGCGACGTGGGCCGCCACTTCTCGGTCAACCGCATGCTGTCCTTCGACAGCGTGAAGCTGCGCCTCGAACGGGAGCACGAGCTGTCGTTCCTGGAATTCAACTACATGATCCTCCAGGCCTACGACTTCGTGGAGCTCAACAAGCGCTACGGCTGCGTGCTGCAGATGGGCGGCTCGGACCAGTGGGGCAACATCGTCAACGGCATCGATCTCGGCCGCCGGCTCGGCACGCCGCAGCTCTACGCGGTCACCTGCCCGCTCCTGACGACGGCGTCCGGCGCCAAGATGGGCAAGACGGCCTCCGGGGCGGTCTGGCTCAACGCCGACATGCTGAGCCCCTACGATTACTGGCAGTTCTGGCGCAACACCGAGGATGCGGATGTCGGCCGCTTCTTGAAGCTCTTCACCATCCTGCCAATGGACGAGATCGCCAAGCTCTCGGCCCTTCAGGGCGCGGAGATCAATGAGGCGAAGAAAGTTCTCGCAACGGAAGCCACGGCCCTCCTCCATGGCCGCGAAGCCGCGCTGCTCGCGGCCGATACGGCGCAGAAGACCTTCGAGCAGGGTGCGCTGGCTGAGAGCCTGCCGACCATCGAGGTGCAGTCCAGAATCCTGCAGGAGGGACTCGGCGTGCTGACGGCCTTCGGCCCGGACTACGCGAAGCTCGTGCCCTCATCGAGCGAAGCGCGCCGCCAGGTGAAGAGCGGCGGTCTGAAGGTGAACGACGAAACGGTTTCGGATGAACGGGCGACACTGGGCCTTTCCGACCTGACCGCCGAAGGCGTGATCAAGCTGTCCTTCGGCAAGAAGAAGCACGTCCTCCTTCGCGCCGTCTAAGCAGCGGTCCCAGAGCGACAAGCGCTACAGTGTCATTCCCGGCCGGAGCGTAGCGAAGGAGAAGGGAATCCATCGCTCAGCGCGCGGGAGTGGATCCTCTTCCCTTGCCTGCGGCTCGCCGAGGATGACACCCGCCATGTCATGGCCGGCCTTGTGCTGGCCATCCCGCTTGTGTGATGCGCGGCGCCTTCCGATCGGGATCACCGGCACCGGTCCCCGGATCAAGTCCAGGGAGGTGATGACGTATGCGCGTGATCAAATGCTTTCAGATCCCGCCCTCGCCCTCAATGCTCCTAACGCTCCGGCACCGTCGGCAGTGATCCCGTCTGCGGTTCCGCTCCCACGCCGAAGAGCTTGCGCAAGAAGCCGGGAGCGACGGCTGAAAGCGGATTGACCGTCAGGGACGGCGAGCTCGCCTGCCCGTTCAGGCGGAAATTGACCGCGAACAACCCTTCATACTGACTCCCGCCCAACAGCGGTCCGAAGAGCGGAACCTGGGCAAAGACGTTGTTGAGGCCGTAGGCGGGGACGAAGGTGCCGGAGATGTCGAGCCGGTCGCGGGCATAATCGATGAAGCCGCCGAGCGTGAACCCGATCTGGTTGCCCCAGATGGCCGCGTCCTTGAAATCGAGCCGGCCGGCATTGCGGGTGAATTCCAGGCGGGCCTTGGCGAACTGCACCTCGTTCACGTCCACGCGGACCGTCTGCGGATTGCCGGCTCGGTCCTGCCCGGCGACGATCTGGGTCTGGGTCGGGATGATCCGGCGAAGGGCCGGCTCGTTGACCAGGGCGAATGAGTGCAGGATCACATGCCCGGACTGTGGGCCGTCGCCCGTGGCGATCTGGAGAATGAGATCGCCGCCGGACATGCGCCGATAAACGTCGGTAAAGCGCAGGAGCGCACCGGCATCCTGCGCCTGCAGGATCACCACCGGATTGCCCGCATCCGTCATGGTCCGCCCGATGACGTCGGTCGCGCCGAGACGCCCCTTCATGTCGAGTTGGCGAAGGTTGTCCTTGCGCACGGAGGCCTTGATCGCCGCATTGGTGATCGCCTCCTCATTGTAGCCGGTGAGGATGTTCAGGTTGAGATCGAGATCGAATTCCTTGCCGTCCTTCTGAGCGGCAGCATTCCGGCCCGACGCGGCGGAACCCGTGGCGCCGCCTTTCACGAAGGGACGGGCGTCGCCCACATTGCCCCGGATCGTGACCTTATAGACGTTGTTGGTGCGCTCGACCTGGGCGCGCATGTCGTCGCCGGGCGAAAGCTTGAAGGTCGAGAGTTCCGCCTTTTCCAGCCCCCCCTCGCTCGTGAGCACCGCATTGCCCTTCAACTGCACCGCGCCGCTCTCGAGAACGAGATCCCGGATCTCGTTGGTCGGGCCATCGACCATCGTGAAGCTCAGCTTTCCTGGTCGTCCGGCCGGCTTCACCCAGCCGGGGATCAGCTGATCGATTCCGGCCTTGGCAAGATCCGCCTCGACCAGGATGATCGACGGGGCCGACGCGCCGAGAGGCAGGCTTGCCTTCAGGCCAACCGTTCCCGTGAGCTGGGAGCCGAAGGAGAGCCCCCGCCGGCTACGGGCCGCCTCGTCCAGCGAGAACGCGACGCTGGCCTGGCCGCCCTGCCGGTTCTTCTGCAGATCGATGGTGGCCTGGCTTCCTGCGAGCTTGCCATCGCCTTTGACGGCCAGCTCGCCCCTGTCATAGGCGATCGTCAGGGTGGCGCCTTCCAGGCGGTCCTTGCCGAAGAACTTGTCGACGGCAAAATCATTGATCGTTCCGCTGACTTTCAGGGGCATGTCGGCGAAAGGCGGGATGTCGTGGACGGAGAGCCTGATCCCGACGCGCAGATCCGCCTTGCCCTTCATCGTCGCGGGATCGATGTTGAAGCCTGCGATTTCCTTGATGCGCGGCTCCAGCAGCAGAGCGCCCAATCCGTCGGCGCCGCCGCTGAGGCGGAAGTCGATCCGGGTCTGCGCGGTGTCGTCCCAGTAATTGTCCAGGATGAATGCACCGTCGGAAGCCGCCAGGGAGCGGCCCTCCGCCATCTGGACCAGCCCGGTCGACGCGCGCACGCCGATCTCCTTCCCGGTCACACGTCCGATCACATTCATTCCCGAGACCGGCGGAAGACCGTCGGCAATCTGGAGAGTGCCATCGGAGATGGCGAATTCGATCTTCAGGGAGTCCGGCGGCGTCGGACCGTCCGATATCGCCTTCGCGATATCCGCGCCGCTCATCGCCACCTTGAGATCGATGCTATCCAGCATCCCTGCCTTCAGGTTTGAGACCAGGAACCGCCGGACCGGAGGAGCGACCGCCTCGGGCCAGACCCGCAGAGCGGAGCGAATGTTCGTCTTGTCCGCGTGCACATCCAGGTGAAGGCCCTTCGGATCGGCGGAAGCCCCGAGAAGGCCGCTGATGCGGGCCGACAGCTCCGGACCTTTCAGGGTGAGGCTGTTGATCGTGACGCCGTCCGGACCGGACAGGTCGGCCGCGAACTCGCTGACCTGAAGCGGACGATCCCCCGCGGCCGCACCGGACCATTGGAGATTGCGACCACCGAGCGACAGGTGCCACGGCTTGTCGGCGCTGGCCGTGGCAAGACGACCTTGGAGCTGCAGCTTCGTGTCGCCGCCCTTCAGGTCGAGCTTCTGGAGTTCGAGAGCCTTCTCGGCTTCGTTCCACTGCGCCTCGATCGTGGCGCGCTCCACCGGGAAGGCCGACGTGTCCTTGTCCTCGATCTGGAACGTGCCGGCGGTGCTGTCGAGCCGCGCCTTCATCTGCGTGACGCGGCCCGACGCATAAGCGATGTCGAAACGGCCGGAGAACTCGATATCGGTGCTCGCCGGCAGCTCGGACGCTCCCGCGAGCAGGAGAATGTCCTTGATCGGCACTTCCCGCGCGTCCACGCCGGCCCGATAGGCACCATCGCCTTCCACGACGGCTTCGCCGTTGAGAACCCAGGGACCCTGGTCCCCTTCGACCGTCGCGGCGAACCGCCGTCCGCCCTTGTCCGTCCAGTCGAAAACCGCATCGACACGCTGGAACCTGGCCCGCTCCCGGCCGTCCGCATCGACGAAGACCAGGCGCGCATTGGTCAGCTCCGCCTGGCCGAGCGTGTTGAGAACGCTCCCGGGGCCGACCATGAGATCGAGCAGCGACCCGACGACGCCCGAGACGGGGGAAGGACCATTGGCATCGCGAGCCAAGGATGCCGCGGCTTCCTTCGACGGCTCAGGGGCAACGGGCGGAGGCGAAGCGGACGCCTTGCCTTCGGTGGCCTGCACGGGCGAGAAGGCGAGCGACCCGTCCCGGTTCACGAGGACCCGTAATTGCAGGTCGCGCACCGTAATGGCTTTGGGCTGAATGTTGCCGGTGAGAAGGGATGTGAGATTGACGCTGAAGATCGCGTATGGAGCCCGCAGGACGAGATCGCCGCCCGGAGCCCGGATGTCGAGGCCGTTCGCGCGCAAGGCGGGCGAGCCGTCGTGCAACTCGATGGCGGTGTTACCCAAGGTGACGTTCCAGCCAGGCCCGATGCGCGCCGCCAGGGCCTCGGCGACACGTTCAGGCAGGCGCCCGAAACTCATGGGGGCCGCAGAGAGACGCAGGTAAAGCAGGCCGAACGCGGCGACCACGAAGACGACAAGCCCAAGCTTCACATAGAGAGTGCCACGAAGAACGCGGTTGAGGAGGCTCCGTTTGACCGGTTCTCGCCGGGACAACGTGGTACGAAATGGAAGCTTCATTCTTGTGACGTTGGACAATCCGGTTCTTGCGCCTGGGCGCGTATCAGGGAATCAGAGAAGAGACCTTAACTGCCTCAGGTGCCTCCCGCGACCGTTCCCGTCAGTCGTGCACACCAGAGGTTTCCAAACAGTACATTCCGCCGAAAGGAAGGCGATTCATGCCTCTTACCATCGGAACCAAAGCTCCGGCCTTCTCGCTCCCTGCGACAGATGGTCGGGAAATCAGCCTCGACGGCCTGAAGGGCCGCAAGGTCGTCCTGTATTTCTACCCCAAGGACGATACCAGTGGCTGCACGCTCGAAGCGCAGAACTTTCAGGCCCTCAGGAATGAATTCGCCGCTGCTGGCACGGAAATCATCGGCGTCTCACCGGATCCGCTGAAGAGCCACGACAAGTTCCGCGCCAAATACGGCCTCGACTTCGCCCTCGCCTCGGACGAGGCCAAGACCATGCTCAATGCCTATGGCGTCTGGGTCGAGAAGAGCATGTACGGCCGCAGATACATGGGCGTCGAGCGCACCACGGTGCTGATCGACCGCGAGGGCAACATCGCCCAGGTCTGGAACAAGGTGAAGGTGCCGGGTCATGCATTGGAAGTGTTGAAAGCCGCCAAGTCTCTCGGCGAGTGATGGGAAACGACCTTGCAGCCCTTGATTGAAACGTAATACAATTAGGAAGACGTTCCCCGCCATCTGCAAGGCCTCTCCAAATATGACGGACTACAAAGCCATTCTTTCGGGCCAGAGCTGGAATGCCCTGTCGGGCCGGACATTCAGCAAGACCCCGGTTTTCCTGACCTATACGTTCAACGGTCCTCGGTGGGGATCATCGAAGTTCGGGGGCCAAGACAAGGCCATAGCGCGAAAAGCCCTAAAGATGTGGGGCGACGCTTCTGGTATCCGGTTCATAGAGGTCAAGGGGGCTGATGCCGAACTGAAATTCCAATGGCAGTGGGCGGCAGATCCGGATCTGATTGCCTGGGCGGAATTTCCAGAGCTCGGCCGGGATTTCTTTGACGAAGGGGGCTTAATTCGAGATTTCGGTGGCGGCAACGTCTACCTTAACACCGAGCATCGTACCGAACTCTCGTCGAATAGTAATTATAAGCTCTATGTCCTTCTCCATGAGATTGGCCACGCGCTCGGCCTCAAGCATCCCTTCCACAAGATGGATTACAACAAGCAACTGTTGAGATCAGACTTGGATAACGTGCAGCATACTGTGATGAGCTACACGGGGGGAGATCCCAACATGCAGTCGGTTGGTCTCGGTCTCCTGGACATCCAGGCTATTCGTGCTCTCTACGGCAGCCCTTCGCAAGATGGGCGACAGGTCGCGAAATGGAGTTGGAGCGCATCGACCCAAACCCTCACCCAGATCGGCAAGAGCAAGGGGGACGTCATCCATGGCGTCGCGGTCAAGGACATCATCAAGGGCGGTCACGGCGATGACAAGATCTACGGCTTCAACGGCAACGACGTTCTCTACGGGGAGGACGGCAACGATTTCCTGAGTGGTGGGAATGGCGATGACGTGCTCTACGGAGACGTTGGTCGCGATACCCTGAGTGGAGGGTTCGGTAACGACATGCTGCAGGGAGGGACAGGTAGCGACACCTTAACGGGTGGCCACGGCAGTGATCAGTTTGTATTCGATACGGCGTTCAATGGTATCGACGACATCGACCAGATCATGGACTTCAACCAAACGCTGGATGCGTATTGGGATGATGAGGATTGGGAATATGAGGACAAGATCGTCCTTTCATCGACGATCTTCAGCACTCTCGCAAAGGGCATCTTGAGCGATCGGGCTTTTGTGGAAGGAGCAGCCGCGGTGGATGCGGATGACCGGATCCTGTTCAATCGGGGAGAGCAATCTCTTTCTTACGACCCAGACGGCTCGGGCCCGTCAGTTGCTCTGCGCTTTGCAAAGCTCCTTGGAACGGTGGCAGTCAGTGCCTCCGACTTCTACGTCGTATAGATTGAGCTGCCTGCAATGGATAAGACCCGCTTTATTCATCAAGCGGGCCTTCTTATCTCAATCGATATCCTCGACCTCGGCGTCACCACCATAGACGCGCTGGGCGAGTGAGGCTTCCATGAAGGGGTCGAGGTCGCCGTCGAGCACGTCCTGCGGACTCGTGGACTGGGCGCCGGTGCGCAGGTCCTTCACCATCTGGTAGGGCTGGAGCACGTAGGAGCGGATCTGGTGGCCCCAGCCGATATCCGTCTTGGCGGCGGCTTCGGCGTTGGCCTTCTCCTCGCGCTTCTTCAGCTCGGCTTCGTATAGGCGCGCGCGCAGCATGTTCCAGGCGGTCGCCCGGTTCTTGTGCTGGGAGCGTTCCTGCTGGCAGGCCACGACGATGCCGCTCGGGATATGCGTGATGCGCACCGCCGAGTCGGTGGTGTTCACGTGCTGGCCGCCGGCGCCCGAGGACCGGAATGTGTCGATGCGGCAGTCGGATTCCTTGATCTCGATATTGATGCGGTCGTCCACCACCGGGTAGACCCACACCGACGCGAAGCTCGTGTGGCGGCGTGCGTTCGAATCGTAAGGCGAGATGCGCACGAGACGGTGCACGCCCGACTCTGTCTTGAGCCAGCCATAGGCGTTGAGGCCCTTGATCAGGAGCGTGGCGCTCTTGATGCCGGCCTCTTCGCCGTCGGTGATTTCGAGAAGCTCGACCTTGTACTTCCGGCGCTCGGCCCACCGGGCATACATGCGCTGGAGCATGTTGGCCCAGTCCTGGCTTTCTGTGCCGCCCGCGCCCGAATGCACTTCCACATAGGTATCGTTGGCATCCGCCTCGCCCGAGAGCAGGGTCTCGACCTGGCGACGGGCCGCCTCGGCCTGAAGGCCGCGGATCGTCTCCTCGCCTTCTCGGATCGTGGCTTCGTCCTCCTCGGCCTCACCGAGTTCGATCAGCGTGATGGCGTCTTCGAGTTCCTGCTCAAGGCGCTTCACGGCCGTGATCTGATCCTCGAGCGACGTGCGCTCGCGCATGATCTTCTGCGCGGCGTCGGCATCGTTCCAGAGATTCGGATCCTCGGCCTGGGCGTTCAGTTCCGCGAGGCGTCGCTGGGCAGTATCCCAGTCAAAGATGCCTCCTCAGCAGCCCGACTGACTGCTTGGTCTCTTCTACGAGATGTTGAATTTCGGCGCGCATGATGTCTTTGCTGTCCGTGCCTGTGATGGTGGCGTCTTAAGGGGGGACCCGCTGGCTGTCAAAGGCCCCCTCCCTAAAGTCAACGGATTGTCCGACGGCTGAAGACAGGGCCGAAGAACAATCCGTTTTCCATGTGTGATGGGCGATTTCTATATGAGAGCGAAGCCGCTCAGTACAATCCGCCCGGGCCTACGCCCACGGCCCGTTGCCCCCCCGGCGGAGGAGCCGGAGCATACTCGGCCTGCGGGACCTCTTCCGCCGAAGGCTCCGGCGGCACGTATTCCGGCGGAGCCTGGCCCGGCTTGAACGCTTCGATGATCGTGCCGCCGCCCTCGCCGCCCGCGCGGGTGCCGGTGGCGGCATTGACGCGGATCAGCTTGATGCCCGCGGGCACGCGGAACGGCGTCGCCGGCTTGTCCTTGAGCGCCATCTGCATGAAATCGCGGAAGACCGGTGCCGCGTACTGGCCCGCCGTCGCCGCGTTGCCGAGGGACTTAGGCGTGTCGTAGCCGAGGAACACGCCGACCGCGAGATCAGGCGAGAAGCCCACGAACCACACATCCTTGGCGTCGTTGGTGGTGCCGGTCTTGCCGGCGAGCGGCTTGCCTACGGCCTTGACCGACTGCGCCGTGCCGCGCTGGACCACACCTTCGAGGATCGAGGTGATCTGGTAGGCGGTCAGCGGATCGAGCACCTGCTCGCGCGTTTCGGTCAGCTTGGGCGCCGCACCGCCATCCCACTTCTCCGCATCGCAGCCGCTGCACCTGCGGTCGTCGTGGCGATAGAGCGTCCGGCCGTTGCGGTCCTGGATCTGGTCGATCAGGGTCGGCTTGATGCGGCGGCCGCCGTTGGCGAACATGGAATAGGCCGCCGTCATGCGCATGACGGTTGTCTCGCCTGCGCCAAGCGACATGGAGAGCAGCGGCAGCAGGTCGTCATAGACGCCGAAGCGACGGGCATATTCCGAGATGGCCGGCATGCCGACTTCGTTGGCGAGACGCACCGTCATCAGGTTCTTGGAATGCTCGATGCCGTAGCGCAGGGTCCGCAGACCGCCCGATTTGCCGTCGTAGTTGGACGGTGCCCAGGCAGCCTGTCCTGGGCCCATGTCGAGCACGAAGGGCGAGTCCATAATCTGGTTCGATGGCGTGTAGCCGTTGTCGAGGGCGGTCGCGTAGACGATCGGCTTGAACGAGGAACCCGGTTGGCGCATGGCCTGGACCGCCCGGTTGAACTCGCTCTGGTCATAGGAGAAGCCGCCCACCATCGCGTGGACGCGGCCCGTATTGGGATCCATGGCCACGATGGCGCCCGAAATCTCGGGGATTTGGCGCAGGCGGAACTGGCCCGGCTTGTCGTTCATCGGCTCCACATAGACCACATCGCCGACGGAAATGGCGCGCTCGACGGGTCGGCGGGTCCATTTCGCGCCATCGGCCGTCACAAGGCCGGTCTCGCGGTCCTTGACCAACTGCCCGGACGCTTCGCGCTTAGGCTGCAGGCCGATCTTCGCCCGCCCGCCGGCCACCTCAAGCACGACGGCCAGACGCCAGGGCTGCACGTCGCCGAGCGCTGGCACCTCCGCCAGGGCCAAGCCCCATTCGCGCCCCGCGAGGTCTATCTTCTGCTGGGATCCACGCCAGCCGCGCGCCTCGTCGAAACGCACCAGACCGTCGACCAGGGCCTTGCGAGCCATGGCCTGCATCTTGGGATCGAGGGTCGACCGGATGAGCAGGCCGCCCTCATAGAGGGTTTCCTCGCCGTAGCGCTCCGCGATGTCGCGGCGCACGCCCTCGGCGAAGTAGCCCGACGCGATGCTGTTCGGAGAGACCACCCGCGGCTTGACGTTCAGAGGCTCCTTCTGGGCCGCCTCCGCGTCCTCCTTCGAGATGTAGCCGTTGGCGGCCATGCGCTCGATCACCCAGTTCCGACGGTCGATGGCGGCCTTGCGCTGGCGGAAGGGGTGGTAATTGTTCGGCCCCTTGGGCAGAGCGGCGATGTAGGCGGCCTCCGCGATGGTGAGCTCGTGGATGGACTTGCCGAAATAGTCGAGCGCCGCCGCCGCGATGCCGTGCAGGTTGCGGCCCGGGGTCAGGGTGCCGAGGAAGATCTCGTTGAGATAGAGCTCGAGGATCTTGTCCTTGGAGAAGGTGGATTCCATGCGCAGCGCGATCAGCGCCTCGCGGATCTTGCGCTCGTAGCTCCTCTCGTTGCCGACGAGGAAGTTCTTGGCGACCTGCTGGGTGATCGTCGAAGCGCCCTGCTCCCTCGCTCCGCCGGACCGGAGATTGGCCACGACGGCGCGCACGAGCCCTTCGGGGTCCACGCCCATGTGCTTGTAGAAATTTTTGTCCTCGGCCGAGAGGAAGGCCCCGATCACGAGCTTGGGAACGGCCTGGATCGGCACGTAGAGGCGGCGCTCGCGGGCGTATTCGGCCATCAGGCTGCCGTCCGCCGCATGGATGCGGGTCATCACCGGCGGCTCGTAATTGGCGAGCTGGGCGTGATCCGGCAGATCCTTCGAATAGAACCAGAACCCATAGGCGAGCCCCACGGCGCCGATCAGGAAGAAGATCGCTCCGACGCTGAAGAGGAAGCCGAAAAATCTTAGGACAAAGCGCATCCGAAGGTGTTCCATGACGGCGCCCAGGGCGCCCGTTTATGCAGATCTTGAAACGCGCATCCTCGTTACCCGATGAATCGCGCCCCCGCTATGGGGTATCCACACTCTCTCTATGGTAAAACTGCGGCAGCACCCCTGCGGGCAATCCGCGCGGCGAAAAAGCGATCCACCGCGACAGACATGGCCGAGACCATTTTGGCGCGCCATTCCTCGGACATCAACAGGTCCAGGTCCTTTTGGCTCGAAAGATAGCCGAGTTCGACCAGGACCGACGGGACATCATGCGCCCGTAGCACCTGGAAACGGGCCTGCCGGTGAGGATTCTTGTTGAGGCGAGCGATGGAATCGAACTCGCCCACGAGACGGCTGGCGAAGCCGTGGGAGAAGCTCCGCGTTTCCCGCAGTGTCAGTTCCATCAGGATGTCCGACACATCGTCCGGAATATCGCGCGATTCGACGCCTGCCACCGCATCCGCCTTGTTTTCGCGGTCGGCGAGCCTGGCTGAATCGGCGTCCGAAGCCCTTTCGGCCCCGGTATAGATCGTCAGCCCCCTCACCTCCTGGCCGCCGGAGATCGAATCCGCATGGATGGAAATGAAGAGATCGGCCTGCACCCCGCGGGCGGCGCGCACCCGGTCGCCGAGGGAGATGAACACGTCCTCGTCGCGGGTCATGACGATCCTGTAGCGGCCGTTCTCCTCCAGCTTCCGCTTCAGCCTCTGAGCGAAGGCCAGAACCAGGTCCTTCTCGTAGACATTGCCCGAAGAGGCGTTCGCCCCCGGGTCGATACCGCCATGGCCGGGATCGATCACGATGACCGGCCGGGCATCCTTGACATCCTGGACGATGGGCGCCGAGGCCTCCTTCGTGGCGGACGCGCTTTCGACGGCCGCCTTGTGGAACTCATCCCGTTCGGTGCGGGACAGTTCGATGGTCAGGATCGTTGCGGCGCCCGTGGCATCGGGCGCGGTGGTCATGCCGGAAACCACGGCGGGCTGCGTCAGCTCCATGACCACCCGGGAGCGGCCCGGGGCGAAGAGACCGTAGCGGTACGACGCAATGAGACCTTCCCGGCTGCGACCCGCTTCCTGGGGAAGATGGAAGGCCACCTCCGGCAGGTCGATGATGACCCGGTCGGGGCGCTCCATCAGCGAGACTTGCGCCATCACGGCTTTCGAAAGGGTAACCTTAAAACGGGTTTTAGCCCCATCCGATTCGACCGCGACGGCGGCCGCGATGGCGGGAGCACCTGCCTTCGCACCCTCTCCGGCCGCATGGGCATGATTGCCCCCCGAGGCCACGAGGACCACCATGAGGCAAGCGCCGGCAAGGCGGAGGAAGGGGGAAATGGGCATTGGTGATCGCTGAAGTGACGAGCGTCCTTCCTATACTGATAGACGGCGCTTGGTTAACGGAACCTCACGTCGCACGCTGGATTCATGACACTCTGTTGCATTCATAGCACAGTGACACGGGATCTTGCCAAATGCCCCAATCGCTCTGTAATGATCTTGATCCCGTCCGGCATGGCCGAATCTGACGGCGGATCCGGAGGAGACGGTTGTGTTGACCGATCCTCCAGGAGACCCGTCACCCTCGACAGGCTCACGGACAGGATCATAGGGCGACACTTGTCGCCACCCGCCGATGACCGAGTTTCGGCTCATCGATACCTAGTACGAAAGGGTCGTGTCGAATGGTTGCGCACACGAAGTCAGTTCTGACCTTCGTTTCTGCACCGTTCGAATCGCGCGTTTCATCCCGCGCACGCCCTGGCTTCACCCTTTCCGGCTCAAAGCCGGCCCAATTCAACCCAGAATGCGCCCCAAAGCGGCGCACGATGGCGATCGACAGCACTCCGAACGCAATTTCAGCCCGCCGTCCTTCTTGGCGGCGCGGCCATCCGCCCACAATGCGGCCCCTGCCTCAGGTCCTGCCCTCGATCGCCATGTCGAGAGTTCAACATGGCAAACAAGATGCTCATCGATGCCTCACACCCGGAAGAAACCCGGGTCGTGGTGGTACGTGGTCAGAAGGTCGAAGAATTCGACTTCGAATCCGCTAACCGGAAGCAGCTGCGCGGGAATATCTATCTCGCCAAGGTGACCCGGGTCGAACCGTCGCTCCAGGCGGCCTTTGTGGAATACGGCGGAAACCGTCACGGGTTCCTCGCCTTCAGCGAAATTCATCCCGACTACTATCAGATCCCCGTCGCCGACCGTCAGGCGCTGCTCGAAGCCGAGGCCGAGGCTCAGCGCGAGGAAGAGCAGGAAGAAGAGCGTCGCAGCCGCGGCCGCCGTCGCCGTTCCTCACCGCGGCGGGCCAAGAACGACGAGACCGTGGTCTCGACGGAAGCCGAAGCCGGAACCGAGGGCGCCATGGAGGCGGCCCAGGATGGCGACAGCTCCGTTGAAGCTGGGGCCTCTGGCGAGGAGCACGAGGCCTACGGTGCCGAGACGCAGGATGCCGTCGCTCCGGTGACGGCCAGCGACCTGGCGCGAGGCGAGGCCGCGGTCGAGGCGGTCGAAGGCTCGGCCCACGTGGAGGCCCCGGAGGGAAACGAGGCTGCACAGGGCGATGAGGCTGCGGAAGCCGCCGAGGCCCGGGCGCCCGAAGGCGACACCGACGAGGACGAGGACGAAGAAGACGAGGACGAGGACGAAGACGATCACGATGTGGAAGAGCACGAGATCGTCGAGCAGCTCGGCGGAGACGACGCGATCGAGGACCTGCCTCAGCGCCGGCGCGCGCCGCGCAAGCAGTACAAGATCCAGGAAGTCATCAAGCGCCGCCAGATCCTGCTGGTTCAGGTCGTCAAGGAAGAGCGCGGCAACAAGGGCGCGGCGCTCACCACCTATCTGTCGCTCGCCGGTCGCTATTCCGTGCTCATGCCCAACACGGGCCGGGGCGGCGGCATCTCCCGCAAGATCACCAACGCGGCCGACCGCAAGCGACTGAAGGAAATCGCCCAGGAGCTGGAGGTGCCCGAGGGAATGGGCATCATCCTGCGCACGGCCGGCGCCTCGCGCACCAAGCCCGAGATCAAGCGCGACTACGAATACCTGATGCGCCTCTGGGAAAGCGTGCGCGAGCTGACCCTCAAGTCGGCGGCCCCCGCCCTCGTCTATGAGGAAGGCTCCCTCATCAAGCGCGCCATCCGCGACCTCTACAACAAGGACATCGACGACGTCATGGTCGCCGGTGAGGAGGGCTATCGCGAGGCCAAGGACTTCATGCGGATGCTCATGCCGAGCCATTCGAAGCTGGTCCAACCCTACCGCGATCCGCAGCCCCTCTTTGCGAAGTTCGGCGTCGAAGCCCAGCTCGATGCCATGTTCTCCAACGTGGTGACCCTGAAATCGGGCGGCTATCTCGTCATCAACCCGACGGAAGCCCTCGTCTCCATCGACGTGAATTCCGGCCGTTCGACCCGCGAGCACAACATCGAGGACACGGCGCTGCGCACCAACCTCGAGGCGTCCGAGGAAATCGCCCGCCAGTTGCGCCTGCGCGATCTCGCCGGTCTCGTGGTGATCGACTTCATCGACATGGAGGAGAAGCGCAACAACCGCGCCGTCGAGAAGAAACTCAACGAATGCCTGAAGAACGACCGCGCCCGCATCCAGGTAGGCCGCATCTCGCCCTTCGGCCTCCTCGAAATGTCGCGTCAGCGCATCCGCACCGGCGTACTGGAATCCTCCTCGATCCCCTGCCCGCATTGCGCCGGCACGGGCTTCGTGCGCTCGACGCCGTCGGTTGCCCTGCAGGTGCTGCGCTCGATTGAGGAAACCCTCATCAAGAATGCCAGTTACAACCTCGTTGTCCGCACCCGGATGGAGGCGGCCTTCTACATCCTGAACCAGAAGCGCATCCACCTGCGCGAACTGGAGACCCGCTTCGGCGTTGCGATCTCCATCGTGGCCGACGACAGTCTCCATGGCACGACCACCTATGCCATCGAGCGCGGCGAGCCCGCCCTCAAGCTCGAGCATAAGTCGGCCGCGACCGGCATCCAGATCGACGCGATTGCCATCGACGAGCCTGAAGAAGAGGTTGAGGTTGAGGTCGAGGCTGAAGAAGAAGCCGCCGAGGAGGCTCAAGGCAGCGAAGAGCGCGGCGAGGAAGGTGAAGGCGGCGGACGCCGTCGCCGTCGTCGGCGCCGCCGTCGCGGTCGCGACCGGGAAGGCTTTGCGGGCGAAGCCCAGGGCGAGGACGGTGTGGAAGCCGGAGAGGCCGAGGGCGAATCCGACGAGGAAGAAGCCGAGGTCGAGGCCTTCGGTGCGGAGGCTGCTCCCGCCGAAGCAGGCGAGTCGGACGAGGATTCCCGCGGCGGACGCCGCCGCCGTCGCGGTCGCCGCGGTGGTCGTGGACGTGGCCGTGACGAGACAGCCGAGGAATTCGCCATCGAGGAAGGTTTCGTGGCTCCCGACCAGGTTCAGGCCGCGCCGGCTCCGGTCGAAGCCGCTCCGGCAGAAGCCGCCTCCGAGACTCCGGAGCCCCGGCCGACCGCCGAAAGCGAGCCGATCGTTACGTCATCCCATCCTATCGCCGAAGCGCCCGTTCCTCCGCCGGCTCCCGTCGTTCCCGAGCCGGAACCGGTCGCCGTCGTCCTGACCCCGCCGGATCCCGAGCGCCCGAAGCGCGCCGGCTGGTGGTCCAAGGCCAAGTCGGTCTTGAGCGGATCGTAAGGTCCAAAATGAAATGCCCGGCCATGAGCCGGGCATTTTGTTGAAAGAGTCTTTACTCGTCACGTCATGGCCGGCACAGGGCCGGCGATGACGAGTGCAGTTACTTCAGCCACCCCTTCAGCCGCGCCACCGTCTCGCGGCAATCATTCTCGGAACCGGCGAAGGACAGGCGCAGGTAGTGCGAACCCTCGATGGGGTCGAAATCGAGCCCTGGCGTCGCGGCCACACCCGCCTCCTCCAGCATGCGCCTGGAGAAGCCGATGGAATCGTTCGTGAAGCGGGCGATGTCGGCATAGATGTAGAAGGCGCCGTCCACCGGGTGCATCTCGGTGATGCCGATCCTGGGCAGCTCCTCCAGGAGATAGGCGCGGTTGCGGGCGTAAGCAGCCTTCACGGCCTCGAGCTCCTCCGCCGCGTCGAAGGCGGCGAGCGCCGCCACCTGGGAGAGGTAGGGGGGCGAAATGTAGAGGTTCTGCGCCAGCCGCTCGATGGGGCGAACCAGGCGGTCCGGAACCACGATCCAGCCGATGCGCCAGCCGGTCATGCAGTAATATTTCGAGAAGGAGTTGATCACGACGGCATCGTCGTCGGAGGCGAGCGCCGTGGACGCAGCCTCGCCGTAGGTCAGCCCGTGATAGATCTCGTCCGACACGAACCACAGCCCCAGGCGGCGGCAGGTCTCGCCCAGCTCGGCCAGGGCCTTGCGGCCGATCATGGTGCCGGAGGGATTGGCCGGGCTCATGGCGAGGATGCCGTGGAGCGGCTTCTCCGCATGGGCCTTCTCGATGGCCCGGGCGGTCATGATCCAGCCATCCGCCTTGGCGAGCGGGATCGTCACCGGCTCGATGCCGAGCGCCTCCAGGATGTTCCGGTAGGCCGGATAGCCCGGCGCGGTGATCGCCACCCGCTGTCCCGGATCGAAGAGGCTCAGGAAAGCCAGCACGAACCCGGCCGACGAGCCGGTGGTCACGACCACCCGCTCCGGTGCGATGCTCACGCCATAAGCCTCGCGGTAATGCCGGGCAATCCTCTCCCGCAGGGCCGAGATGCCGAGGGCCTCCGTATAGCCGATGCGGCCGAGGTCCAAAGCGGCCTTGGCCGCCTCCCGGGCGGCGCGCGGAGCGGGCGCGGACGGCTGGCCGACCTCCATGTGGATGACGCTGTCCCCCCGCCGTTCCTTGGCTGCGGCCGCGCTCAGCACGTCCATGGCGAGGAAGGAGGCCACGCGATCCATGCGGCGGGCGATGAGGGGTGAGTGGAGATCGGCGGATGATTTGGTCATGAGAGGCTCGTATCCCGTTGCCGGGGCGGTCTCAAGGCGGTTCATGGCGCGACATTGTCATACAATACGAACCCGTGATTTGACGCCGCACTCCATAAGCCGCTAACTCGCGGTAGAACAACGAGTCTCAACTCCGCCTCGAACCATTGGTAGACAGAGGCGTCGAAGACTTCCGCAAAGGACCGAATATGCGCTTTTCGCTTCTCTCCATCGGCCGGACCGCAGCCCTGCTCGGCGCTCTAGCGATCGCCCCCGCCGCGATGGCGCAGGGCACGGTCTTCAACGACCAGCAGAAGCAGGCCATCGGCGAGATCGTGAAGGATTATCTCCTGAAGAACCCCGAGGTCCTGACCGAGGTGATCGCCGAGCTCGAGAAGCGCCAGGCGGAAGCGCAGCAGGTCGCCCAGGCCGGCGCTGTGAAGGAGACGAAACAGGCGCTCCTGAACGCCTCCCATTCCTACGTGGTCGGCAATGCCTCGGGCGACATTACCCTGGTGGAGTTCTTCGATTACAATTGCGGCTACTGCAAGAAGGCGCTGTCCGACGTGCAGACGCTGATGAAGAGCGACCCGAAGCTGCGGGTCGTCCTGAAAGATTTCCCGGTCCTCGGGCCCGATTCCGTCGAGGCGAGCCGGGTGGCGCTTGCGGTCAAGAACCAGCTCCAGGGCCCGAAGCTCTTCGATTATCACACCAAGGTCCTGGAAAGCCGCGGCCGTGTGAACGGCGAGCGCGCCATGGCGGTGGCCAAGGAGATGGGCGTCGACATGGCGCGCCTTCAGAAGGACATTGAGAGCCCAGATGTCCGCAATGCCCTCCAGGAGAATATGGCCCTCGGCGACAAGCTCAGCCTGACCGGGACGCCGGCCTTCATCGTGGGCGAAACCGTCATCCCCGGCGCCGTCGGCCTCGAGCCCCTGAAGCAGCTCGTGGACAATGTGCGCCAGTGCGGCAAGGCGAGCTGCGGGTAGTTTCCAAACTCCCTTCTATTCCCACTACGTCATCACCTCCCCGGACTTGATCCGGGAATCAGGGCCGGTGATCCCTACGTTTGGACGCGCCTCGCCCTCCCAATCGGGGCGGCCGGATAGGCGAATTCCGTTACGGAACACTCGTCAAGCTTGGGAAAGCCTTGGTTTTCCCCTTCCCCCCTGCTTGCCTTTTGGCTAAGAGGGCGTTTCTGCTCCGCCAGACGGGGCTGCAAGGAACGCTCCTTATCCGATGACCACCGTCTTCGTCCTCAACGGACCCAATCTCAACCTGCTCGGCCGCAGAGAGCCTCACGTCTATGGCAGCACCACGCTGGCCGACATCGAGACGCTCGTGCGTGAGAAGGCCGGGACCCTGGGGACGGCGATCATGTTCCGCCAGTCGAACCACGAGGGACAGCTCGTGGACTGGATCCAGGAAGCGGGAGCGCAGGGAGCCGGGATCGTCATCAATGCCGGCGCCTATACCCACACCTCGATCGCGCTCCGCGATGCCATCTCCGGCAGCGGCGCTCCGACGGTCGAGATCCACATTTCGAATGTTCATGCCCGTGAGGGCTTTCGCCATCGCTCGCTCATAGCGCCCGTTTCCGTCGGCGTGATCTGTGGTTTCGGGCCCATGAGCTATGTGCTCGGCCTGGAAGCGGTTCACCAGGTGATGGCCGAGCGCGCGCGGCAGGCGAAACCCTCCCAGCACTAGTTCCTCAGGAAGTAGAGGTAAGCCCATGGCCAAGGAAAACCCTTTCGATCCCGATCTCGTCCGTGAGCTGGCGAATTTGATCGCCGACACAGACCTCAGCGAGATCGAAGTGGAGAAGGGCGACCTTCGTATCCGCGTGGCGCGCACGATCACGGCCTCCGTCTCCGTCCCGGTCGCGGCTCCCGCAGCCTATGCCGGCCCTGCCCCCATGATGGCCCCGCCTCCGGCGGCCGCCGAGGCTTCCACGGCGGCCAAGCCCGGTGCCCCCCATCCGGGCGCGGTGCTCTCGCCCATGGTCGGCACCGCCTACCGCAAGCCCTCTCCGGACGCGAAGTCCTTCGTCGAGATCGGCTCCAAGGTCCAGGCAGGCGACAAGGTCCTGCTCATCGAAGCCATGAAGACCTTCAACGAGATCGTGGCGCCCCGCGCCGGCACCGTGACCGCCATCTATGTCGAAGACGGAACTCCTGTTGAATACGGCGAACCCCTCCTCGTCATCGAGTAAGGCGCGACATGTTCGATAAGATCCTCATTGCCAATCGCGGCGAGATCGCCCTGCGAATCCTGCGCGCCGCTAAGGAGCTCGGCATCGCCACCGTGGCCGTGCACTCCACCGCCGACGCGGACGCCATGCATGTGCGCCTCGCGGACGAGAGCGTGTGCATCGGTCCCCCGGCCGCCCGCGACAGCTACCTCAACATCCCGGCCCTGATTGCCGCCTGCGAGATCACCGGCGCCGACGCCATCCATCCCGGCTACGGCTTCCTGTCCGAGAACGCGCGTTTCGCGGAGGTGCTCGAGCATCACCGCATCGCCTTCATCGGCCCGAAGGCGGAGCATATCCGCATCATGGGCGACAAGATCGAGGCCAAGCGCACCGCCAAGCGCCTCGGCATCCCCTGCGTGCCCGGATCCGAGGGCGGGATCAACGACGAGACCGAAGCCAAGAAGGTTGCCCGGGACATCGGCTACCCGGTCATCATCAAGGCAGCCGCCGGAGGCGGCGGACGCGGCATGAAGGTGGCCCGCAACGAGGACGACCTCGTTCACGCCTTCCAGACCGCCCGCACCGAGGCCAAGGCCGCTTTCGGCGACGATGCGGTCTATATCGAGAAATACCTGGAAAAGCCGCGCCATATCGAGATCCAGGTTCTGGGCGACGGCAAGGGCAATGCCATCCATCTGGGCGAGCGCGACTGCTCCCTGCAGCGCCGCCACCAGAAGGTCTGGGAGGAAGGCCCCTCGCCGGCTCTCAATGTCGAGATGCGCGAGCGCATCGGCGGCGTCGTGGCCAAGGCCATGCAGGACCTGCAATACGCGGGCGCCGGCACCATCGAGTTCCTCTACGAGGACGGCGAGTTCTACTTCATCGAGATGAACACCCGCATCCAGGTGGAGCACCCGGTCACCGAGATGATTACCGGCATCGACCTGGTGAATGAGCAGATCCGCGTGGCGGCCGGCCATCCGCTCTCGGTCAGACAGGAAGACATCAAGATCGAAGGCCATGCCATCGAGTGCCGCGTGAACGCCGAGCATCCCTCGACCTTCCGCCCCTCGCCCGGCACGATCAGCTACTTCCATCCGCCGGGCGGCCTCGGCGTGCGCGTCGATTCGGCGGCCTACCAGGGCTACCGCATCCCGCCGCACTATGATTCCCTCGTGGGCAAGCTCATCGTCCATGGCCGCACCCGCAACGAGTGCCTCATGCGCCTGCGCCGGGCCCTTGACGAGTTCGTGGTGGACGGGATCGACACCACGCTGCCGCTCTTCCGCACCCTCGTCCGCAACCCGGACATCCAGAACGGCCAGTACGACATCCACTGGCTGGAGAATTTCCTGAAGACGGGCGGCCTGGGCGAAACCGAGTAAGTCTTGTTATAAAATATCCATCCCTCTATTCTGCCATTATCGGAACAGAGGGCCTCCTTCCTAAATGCGAGGCTATGGGAGACCATGCCTCGCTTTCTCCATGTCGGCTGCGGCCCTAAACGCAAGAACCAGACCGTTAAGGCATTCGCCGACCGGGCATGGGAGGAAGTGACACTCGATATCGACGAGAACGTTCGCCCGGACATCGTCGACAAACTTCCCGAAATGTCTCATGTCGCCTCCGACAGTTTCGATGCTGTCTATTCGGCGCACAATATCGAGCATCTTTACCCGCATGAAGTGTCTCTGGCGCTGCAAGCAATGCAACGCGTGCTCAAGCAGGACGGCTTCGTGATCCTGACGTGCCCCGATCTCCAAACGATTGGCGAACGGCTGTCTCAAGGAGACATCGAGACGCCGCTCTATGAAAGCGGACGGGGGCCGGTTTCTCCTATCGACATGCTATTCGGGTTCAGGCCCGCCATGGAGAGCGGCAATCTCTACATGGCCCATCACACGGGCTTCACGCTGAAGTCTCTCAGGGACGCCTGCATTCGATCCGGGTTCGCCAAATTCTTCGGGTTTCGTCGCCCGAGCCGGCATGACCTGTGGGGCCTCGCGACGAAGTCTCAGAAAACTGATGAAGAAGTCCGGGAACTTGGCAAAATCTACCTGAATCCAGTCTGACTTCGCGTTCCGGCTATCCTACTTTATGAAGGACAGCTCGAACGATCGGATAAGTGAGTGAATGACCCGGTCTCCTGACCACGCGATCGAGATTACCCCCGACATCCTGCTGAAAGCCTATGCGGCCGGCATCTTTCCCATGGCGGAGGATGCGGACGATCCGTCGCTCTTCTGGGTCGAACCTCGTGAGCGGGGCATTATCCCTCTCGACAACTTTCGCGTCTCGAAGCGCCTCGCACGGACCGTCCGCTCGGACCAGTTCGAGATCCGGGTCGACCGGGATTTCGATGGAGTCATCGCCGGTTGCGCCGCTCCGGGGGCAGACCGGGAGAAAACCTGGATCAGTCGGCGTATCCGCGAACTCTACGGCGAACTCTTCGACGCGGGATACTGCCACACGGTGGAGGTCTATCGGGAGAATCGTCTCGTCGGAGGACTCTATGGGGTGCGCCTCAACGGGGCCTTCTTCGGGGAGAGCATGTTCCATACGGAACGGGACGCCTCGAAAGTCGCGCTGGTACATCTGGTGGCGCGCCTGCGCCGGGGCGGGTTCTCGCTCCTGGATACCCAGTTCGTGACCTCGCATCTGGCGCAGTTCGGCGCCGTCGAGGTTCCCAGGCGCAGCTACAAGCATATGCTGCGCAATGCCATGGAGCATGGCGCCAACTGGGATTCCTGGCCCGGCGGCAAGGCCGTCAGTGGCGAGGATGTCCTCGCCGCTATACAAGCGAGTAAGATCTAGGCTCAGGACTCGTTAATTGAGGTAGAAGGCGACGGCAGCCGCGATGCAAATGGCTGAGAAGAAGGTGTGGGCGCAGCGGTCGTAGCGGGTGGCGATCCGGCGCCAGTCCTTGAGCTTGGCGAACATGTTCTCAACCTTATGCCG
>NZ_JBFRGW010000054.1:0-23728 GCF_052115545.1 Microvirga sp. 2MCAF35 | reverse complement strand
TTCGAAGCCTGCTTCGAAGGCCACACTTGGCGCGGGGTGGAGCAGCCCGGTAGCTCGTCAGGCTCATAACCTGAAGGTCACAGGTTCAAATCCTGTCCCCGCAACCACATCAAAACCCTCCGAGGGCCAAACCCGCAGAGGGTTTTGGCTTGTCCCGCACACGCCAACAGAAAAAGCCACGTACGGCTGGCTCAAACTGTCAAAGAACTGTCTCGTGCGATCAAGCAGCCCCCGATGCGTTGGGGAATGCTGTTATCGACTGATAGATGAGGTCCGATACGACCCGGATCGTTTGCGATATCCGAGGGGGCAGATGCGGTGGCATCCATGGCGACCTTCTATGGGAACGACTGGCCGAACCTGATCAAGGGAACATCCGGCCGCGACGTGATCTACGGCTTCGGCAGCTATGACGATCTCTACGGCAACGGCGGGGATGACGACATCTATGGCGGCTGGGGCTATGACATCATCGTCGGCGGCAACGGCAACGATTACCTGAACGGCGGAGATGGCCCCGATGACCTTTACGGTCAATCGGGCAACGACACTCTCGTCGGCGGCTTCGGCTTCGATTTCCTGTTCGGAGGAAGCGGGAATGACCGCTTGTCCGGCGGCGCGAACGACGACAACCTCTATGGCGGCTCGGGACAGGACACCCTGTCCGGAGGCTCAGGCGACGACCTTCTCGAGGGTGGATCGGGACTCGACAGGCTGACCGGCGGCACGGGAGGCGACGCTTTCGTGTTCACGAAAAGCACGTCCGGCATCACGACGGCGAGCGCGGATACGATCACCGATTGGAACGCAGGCCTCGATTGGATCGGGATGCCGATTACAGGAACATCGTCGAATTACCGCGAGGCCAGCACAGCCGTGACGTCCATCGCCGATGCGGCAGCCCAGGCGCAGGCGACCTTCACCAGCGCGAGAATAGTGCACGTGTTCCTGTACAACCCTCAGACGGATACCGGCTATCTGCTTTCGGATCTCAACCATGACCACCAGTTCGAGACCGGGGTCGTTCTGGCGGGAGCCGGCAGCGCGGCAGACATGAACTATCGGTACATCATCAACATCTAGCCGAACGACGCATTCCATCCATGTGCGCGGGATGGACTGAAAGAGACAGCAACCAACTTTGAGGGGCAGGCAGTCTACGTTCCGGAGGTTGACATGCGGAAGATTGCAATACTTGCTGCGGCCGCGCTGATCATGACCGGCAGTGTCGAAACCGCCCACGCGCAATACTGGCGAGGGCCGGGCTGGGGGTATTATCGCGGCGGTTATGGCTGGGGCGGCGGCGGTGCGGTGGCGGCTGGGCTGATCGGCGGAGCCATCCTCGGCGGGCTGATCACGGCGGCAGCGACACCGGCCTATGGCTATGGATATGCATACCCAGCCTACGGCTATGGGTATTACGGGCCGTGGCCAGGCTATGCCTATCCCCGCCCCGTCTCTTACGCCCCATACTACTACCCGCGCCCGGCCTATTACGGACCGCGCTTCTATCCCCGGCCCGTGTATTACGGGCCTCGGCACTACGGCGCATATCGGGGCTATTATGGGCGAGGCTATCTCGGACCCAGGGTGGCTTACCGTCGGTATTACTGAGGCCTGTGCCGCCATGTGGGGCTCAACTCACAAGGGCGGTCTGCGCACAGGTGGAACGGCCCTCAACGGATGACCTGGCCGCGCCAACAGCCCGACCAGTACGGCCAGCGCATTGAGAGCAGCGAACGCAAAAGTGGGTACCGGTTTTGCGTGTAAAGATGCGAAAAACAAAAACTTAGAGCATAGAACATGAACTCGAACTCACGTCCGATGCTCTAGTAGTTGCAGACCTGTTCGCGGCGGTAGATCACATGCCCGTTCCTGCCGACGACGCGGTTGCGGACCCAGTAGCAATCCTGGCCGGACGCGATGGTGGTCTGATAATAGTTCGGGTAATAGCCGTAGTACGGGTAATTATAGCCGTAATAGCCATAACCATAATAGGGATAGCTCAAGGCGCCGAGAGCCAGCCCGGCCGCCAGGGCTCCACCGTAATACGGATAGCCGCGGTAATAGCCGTAGTAGGGGTAACGGCCGTAGCCGTAACGACCGTAATAGGGATAGCGCCCGTAATAGCCTCGGTTGTAGGGACCGTAGGCACCGGCGGCACCACGATAATAGGGGGCGCGTGCGCCATAGCCGAAGCCATATCCGGGACGCCCGATCGCTGCCATACCGAAATCACTCCGGCCGGGCCGGGCAACTGCAATCGATCCTGTGGTGAGGCCTCGCATCCCTCCCCCACGGAAGCCGCCACCTCCACCGGGCGGAATGAACATCCTTGGGCCTCCGCCGCCGAAACCACCGCCGCGGAATCCTCCGCCGCCAAATCCGCCACCGCGGAATCCTCCGCCGCCAAATCCTCCGCCACCGAACCCACCATGACCGCCGCGTTGCGCTTGGGCTTCGCCTGGAATGAGAAGAGCGCCGAAAGCGAGTGCGCCGATTGCCAAAAGAACCCTGTTCATTGCCAACCTCCCTTTCGCCCTTGGGGCGCCCAAGCGCGAGGCCGAGACGTAACGATCACTCCACTATGACCCTCTCCTGCCCGCCGGCTTGATCCTTTGAGACAAATGCTAGGCACTTTTGACGGATAGGCTTGCACAATTCGTCACATCCAAAGGCCCATCCAGCCTTTCTGACCGGGGTCACGATCAAGCCGGGGCTTTCCGCTCCACCAAAAACCCCTCGACAGGAGCGCCTGGCAGAGGCTGAGCACTCCAAACCGCGTTTGATCACTTGGGCCCTGCCGCTGAGATTTGTCGAGGTCATCGCATGGGAGCCGGAACTGCGGATGCACCCTCGCCCACCGGGCCTAGAGCATCTGAGCCAAAAGTGGATTTGCACCTTTGGGATCCATCGGATGCTCCTCTCTTTGACGAGCGCATCGTTCGGCGCGGCCCTCTAGCCCCACACGATGCCCTAGACGGGGTTCATGCGTTGCATCATTCCGTCCCGGAGCACGAACTGGTGCCAGAGGGCGATCACAGAATGGAGGCCGGCCAGGACGAGGATGATGGTGCCGCCGGTTTCATGGATCTCCGCAACGGGTCCCGGGGCTCCCTGGGCGGAAGCCACGATGGCAGGCAGAGACAGGCCGAAGAGCGAGACCCCGATGCCCATCCGCGAGGCGGCGTACCAGCCCGTGAGCGGCAGGCCGATCATGAAAAGATACAGTACCGCATGGCCGATCTTCGCCGCGAGGTTGAGCCATGGGCCCTGCGGGTCCTCGATGCGGGGCTGGCTGCCCCACCAGCGGGCGACCAGCCTCGGCAAGACGAGCAGGAGCACGGAAAGTCCGAGAGAAAAATGCAGCAGCGGAGGGTTGAGGCGGACCTGTCTCCCACCCACGGAAGTCAGCCAAGCAGCCAGGATCAGCAGGGCCATCGCCCAATGGAGAATGATGAGAGACCTCGAGTAGCGCGGCATCGATGCCATCCTTCCATACGGCTTCCGACAGTTCCCTGCCGAAGCGTCGGGATGTTATCATCCCGCCTTTCCTGCAACGATGCGCTAAATCAAAACCGCCCACCCCTTGCGTGACACGGTCATCCGGAATTCAGCGCAAGCCCTTGTCAGCCACCCTTCACGGCGCCGGCCGTCAAGCCGGCCACGATCTGTCGCTGGGCGACGATGGTCAGGATGAGAACCGGCAGAGTTACGATCAGGGCGGCCGCGGCCAAAGGCCCCCAGCTCAACTGCTCGAAGGACAGCATGTTGTAGACGGCGACCGGCAGGGTCCGTGTTTCGCGACCCGCCAGCACGACGCCGAAGACGAAGTTGTTCCAGGAGAAGATGACCGCGAGGATGAAGGCGACCGTGATGCCGGGTTTCGCAATCGGCAGAGCGATGTGCCGAAAGACGTCCCAGCGGTTGGCACCGTCGATGACGGCCGCTTCCTCGAGCTCGAGCGGCGTCGTCTCGAAATAGCCGATCATGATCCAGATGACGATCGGCACGGTGATCACGAGGTGGGCGATGATCTGCGGCACCAGCGTGCCCATCAGCCCCAGCCATTGGAAGAGCAGGAAGAGCGGGATCAGGTAGGACAGGCCAGGCGTCATGCGGGCGATGAGCACGACGACGGCAGCCTTGGTGGCCTTCATGCGGGCGATGCCGTAGCCGGCCGGCACGCCGATGAGCAGGGCGAGCCCGGTCGCGGCTCCCGTCACGATCAGGCTGTTGAGAAAGAAGAGGCCGAAGCGGTTGGATTCGAAAACGCCCGTATAGTTCTTCCAGGCAAAACGTTCGGGAATCAGGATCGGCGGATAGGCCGCGTTGTCGACCTCGAATTTCAGCGAGAGCGAGATCATCCAGAGAAAGAACAGGATGGCCGGGGAAACCAGTACGAGACCGACGAAGAACAGGCCGAGCGTATCGGCGGCTTTGCGGACGTTCATGCGCCCCCCTGAAGATCTATCCACTTCGTGCGCTGACGAAGATGGAGCATGAGAAGGGACAGTCCGATGACGATGGCGAAGAACACGACGGCGATAGCCGATCCGTACCCGACGTCGTAATAGGCGAAGGCGACGCTGTAGAGATAGAGGTTGATCGTTTCCGACGCGGTGCCCGGGCCGCCCTGGGTAATGGCATAGATGATGTCGAAGCTCTTCAACGCGTCGATGGTCCGGATGATCACGGCAACCATGAGGAACGGTGCGATCATCGGCAGCGTGATGTAGCGGAAGCGCTGCCAGATGTTCGCTCCGTCTATGGCGGCGCTTTCATAGGGCTCAGTCGGAATGGCCGCGAGCCCGCCCAGGACGATCAGCATCACGAGCGGCGTCCATTGCCAGGTCTCGACGAGAACCAGCGATGGAATCACGGTCGAGGGATTGAAGACCCAGGCCTGCGGGCCGATGCCGACCAGCGACAGCAGATAATTCAGCACCCCGAGCTGCGGGTGGAACATCATCGTCCATACCAGGGCGATCGCGACGGGCGTCGCCATCATGGGCATCACGAAGATGCCGCGCAGGATGCCCCGGAACGGCAGGCGCGAGTTGAAGATGAGAGCCGCCAGAGTGCCGAAGATCAGCGGCAAAACGACGGCCAGGAAAGTATAGACGAGGGTATGACCGACCGAGGTCAGGAACCGCTCGTCCGATGCGAGGCGCATGTAGTTCGACAGGCCGGTGAAGCGCCGGGCTCCCCCGACCGTCCATTCCTGCAGGCTCATCCAGATCGTGAAGGCCCATGGGAACACGATCACCGACCCCACCACCGCGACGGCGGGAACGACGAAGGGCCAGTACGAGCTCGGTGGGCGAGCGCCCGTCGCGGGCGCTGCCTCCGGGACCGATGCTGCCTGGCGCTCAGCAATGGTAGTCATGGACATGCTCCACCATTGCACCCTGCTCCCGCGCGTCGCATCAGGCCTTCTCGCTGCGCTCGAGGATGGGCTTGAACTGCTCCGTGGCCTTCTTCATCTCGGTTGCCGGATCCCCTCCTCCGAGAAGATTGGTCAATCCGATGCCGATGATGTCGCGGAACTCCGTTACCGGCTGGATGACGGGAAGTCCGAGCTTGCTGATCTTGCCCGATGCCACCACAGCGTCGATCCATTCCGGCGGCATCTTCACGCCCTTGCGGGTCTCGGGATCGTCGAGGATGGATTGGCGGAACGGTACGCCGCCGCCCGCCTGCAGTAGGCGCGCACCCATGAGCTTCGAGACTGCCCACTGGCAATAGAGATAGGCCGCTTCCTTGTTCTTGCTTGCGGCGGTCACGCCGATGCCGTCACCGAACGTTGCCGAGGCCTGCGCCTTCGGTCCTTTCGGCATGACTCCGTAGCCGACCTTGCCGACGACGCGCGACTTCTCCGGATCCTCCAGCGGTGGCGCGAAGCCGACGCCGTCGAGCCACATGCCGACCTTGCCCTGCAGGAAGGCCGATTGGCATTCCGACCAGTTGAATCCGGCGACGCCCTGCGGGGCGGCCTTCGTCAGCAGACGCTGATAGAGTTTCGCCGCTTCGATGGCTTCCGGCGAATCCGTCATCAGTTTGCCGTTGGCATCGACCGGATTGACATCGTAGCCGAGGAGAAAACTGGTCCAGACGGGAACGTTGGCGTTCTTCAAGCCGCGCGCCACGAAGCCGTAGGTCCCCTCCTTGGCATCCGTCAGGGCCTCGGCGGCCACGACCATCTCCTCGAAGGTCTGGGGGTAAGGGAGCCCCTTCTTGGCGAACAGGTCCTTGTTCCAGTAGATCATCCAGTAATCGACCGAGAACGGCAGCGAGAGCATCTGGCCCTGTGGGTTCTTCGCGTAGAGCAGGCCCGCCTGGGAGAAGTCGCTCTCGGTGAGGCTCGGATCCGTCAGCTCCGGGTTTCGCATGAAGCCGCTGATGTCAGCGAGCCATCCGGCCTTCTCGAACTGCCGCTTCTGAACGTGATAGCTGAGATGGACCACGTCGAAGCTCGGGCTTCCGGAGTTCAGCTCGATCACGGCCTTCTGCCGCTGCTGCTGCTCCGGCGTCTGCTCGGACGAAACCTGGATGCCCGTCAGGTCGGTGAATTCCTTTTCGAATTTCTGCAGCACCTCGCCGCGCGGACTCTTCACGAGGTTCACGCCGATCTTCGTGCCGGCGTACTTCTTCCAGTTCACATCCGCGAAGGCCGGCGCGACGCCTCCGAGACCGTATGCGGCTGCCGCCGCTGTGCTTGCGAGAAATGTACGACGCGTAACCGATCCGACGTTTGCAGCCATGGCGCAATTTCCTCCGTGTTCCGATGTAACGGTCCTTCCGGACTCTTTTCAGTGCTTGCAACCGATTAAGCCCCATGTAACATGTTAGTGTCAACACGGCACTTGCTCGGCCCGGTGCCGAAGCTGTTACTGGAGGCTCCCGTGTCGCTGAGCTTTGGCATCAGTCCCGCCCTTGTCACGCCCTTTCTCGATGGAAAGGTGGATGTTCACCGCCTGATCAATCATGCCAAGGATTGCCTTTCCCGCGGCTGTCGAACGGCGACGCTCTTCGGGACCACAGGCGAAGGTCCGTCGGTCGGCGCCATGGAACGCGATCGCATCGCGGACGAGATCGTCAGCCGCGGCATCCCGGCGGAAAAGCTGGTGGAGGGCGTCCTCGCCTGCTCGCCGGAGGAGGCCGCATTCAGCACCAGCCAAGCATTGCGGCGTGGCGCCCATGCGGTCCTGCTGGCGCCGCCTTTCTACTTCCGCCCTGCCCCGGACGATGCGGTGTTCGCATGGTATGCTGCGGTGTTCGATTCTGTCGGCAGCAATCTGCGGGACATCCTGCTCTACCATATCCCGGGCATGACTGGCGTGCCCCTGCCCCACACGGTCATCGCGCGCCTGAAGGAGCGTTATCCCGGTACCATCAGGGGCGTGAAGGACAGCGCAGGCGATCCTGAGGCGACCTTCGCACTGATCGAAGCCTTTCCCGATCTCGACATCCTCGTCGGTGACGAAAGCTATCTCGGCCGGGCCTGCGCGGCGGGTGCGGCGGGCTCCATCTGCGGCGTCGCCAACGTCGTGCCGGAGGCCGTGATCGAGCTGGCGGAGAACGGCCGGGACGATCCCCGCATCGTCGAGCTGGTGCAGGAGATCTGCCGCCATCCCATCGTCCCGATGGTCAAGGCGCTGACCGCCCATGTGCGCGAAGACCCGGTCTGGGCAGTCGCACGACCGCCGCTCCCGACCCTGGGCGAACGGAGCATTGCGCGCGCCGTCTCGCTGCTCGAACCCTTCGGACAAGTGATCAAGGCCGTCGCATGACAATGGCCCGCCCCGCGCCTCGCTCGGAGATCAAGCTGCGCGAGCGGGCCTATGACGTCTTCACGGAACGATTGCTGCGCAGCGAGATCAAGCCCGGTCAGTTCGTGACTCAGCGCGAACTCGTTGCCATCACGGGCCAACCCCTCGGCGCCATCCGGGAATTGATTCCACGCCTTGAGGCCGAGGGCCTGATCGTGACCGTGCCGCAGCGCGGATTGCAGATCCTGCCCCTCGACATCACGCTGATTCGCAACGCATTCCAGTTCCGGCTGATCCTGGAGCGCGAGGCCATCGCCGCGTTCAGCCAGACGGCGAGCGACACCGCCATCGAACGGATCGAAACCGCCCATCGGGCGATCGTCGAATCCGCGCAAAGCGGGCTGACGGACCAGCTCGTGGCCGAGGCCCAGCAGGTGGACCGGGAGTTCCACGAGAGGATCATCGACGATCTCAACAACGAAATCATCTCCAAGGCTTATCGCGTCAACTGGATCAAGGTCCGCCTCATCCGGCAGAACGAGACGAGCCTCGACGAGGAGCTCGTGCTCCCCGTCATGCGCGAGCATCTCGCTATCATCGCGGCCATGAGGCGTCGGGACATGCCGGGCGCCGTGGAGGCTGCGGTCGCGCATATCATGAGCGCCCGCGCAAGAGCGCTCCGTCTCGAGTAAGCCATGAACGACAAGCCGGTGATCTGTCTCGGATGCGCTTTCTGGGACACCATCTTCAAGATCGACCACATTCCGGGACACGGTGCCAAGATACTGCCCGAGAAAGCCGTGCAGGCGGCTTCCGGCATGGCGACGGCGGCCGCGGCCACAATCGCGCGCCTCGGCGGCAATATCGAAATCTGGGCCCGCATCGGTGACGATCCCGCCGGCGACAGCTTCCTGCAAGACCTGTCCATGGAGGCCATCCGCACGGACCGCATCCGCAGGATCCCGGGTGCCCGCACGGCTTACTCGACGATCCTCGTCGACAGGTTCGGTGAACGGCTCGTGGTTCCCTACACGGATCCGTCGCTTGATCCCGATCCACGCTGGCTGCCGCTCGACCAAGTGGCAGAGGCCGCCGCCGTTCTCGTCGACATGCGCTGGCTCGAAGGAGCGGAAGCCCTGCTTACGGAGGCACGTCGCCACGGCGTTCCCACGATCCTCGACGCCGATGTCGCGCCGCCCGACGAACTGCGGCAGATGATACGCCTCGCGGACCACGTCCTGTTTTCCGAGCCTGCTCTGCTCTCCCTCGCCGAGAGGCGCACACCCGGAGAAGCCTTGTTGGAAGTGACGCAGAAGCTCGAAGCGAATGTCGTCGGTGTGACGCTCGGCGCGGCAGGCGCATTGATCTGGGAGCATGGGGGCTCGGAAGGCACTCTTTCCGAGTTCCCTACGATCCCCATTCACGCAGTCGACACGCTGAATGCCGGCGATGTCTGGCACGGCACCTATGCCTACGGGCTCGTCAACGGTTGGGACCTGGCGCACAGGGTTCGCATGGCGAATGTCGCGGCGGCCATGAAATGCGAGCATTTCGGAGGCCGCCTCGGCGCTCCGCGGCTTCCGGAACTGGTGGAACGAGCCCGCACCTTCTATCAGGGATCAACGAGAGCACATTCTGCTGAAGTTGATCCGGCTCACCGGTAAAATGCCGCCTGACAAAGGGGAGACGTCATTTCACGCGCATGACGTCAGTTTCAGGTCATAAACAGGTCGGCACGCAGCCAAAGCCAGATCGGGGGCGACTATGCGGGAACATATGTCAATCTGATCACGTCCCTGCCAATTCGATCGCTTGCCACGAGGCGCAGTGGCGGCCGTGGCCCGGCGAAGAACGGCTTGCCGTGACCAAGCACGACGGGATGGAGGTAGAGGCGATACTCATCGACGAGACCAAGGTCCGTTAGACTCCGTGCAAGCTCTGGGCCGGAAACCTCAATATCTCCATCGAGTTTATCCTTCAGCTCACGTATCGCCATCTCGATGTCATTTCCGATAAGTGCAGCGTTCGGGCCGACGGACTCAAGCGAGCGCGAGACGACCCATTTTGGTTGGCTCCGCCATGCTGCGGCGTATTCGCGTTGCTCCTCGTTCCACTCAGGATGATCGTCGTCCCAATAGCGCATCACCTCGTACATGCGACGACCATACACGCTTCCGGCCACGGCGCGCACGTCGTCGATGAAATGACGAAAAAGCGCGGGCTCAGGAGCAAATGCCATGTGGTCGACATACCCATCCAGGGACTGGTTCAAAGCGAACACGAGCTTCGCCATGCGGTCGAATCCCCTCCCCAAGCTCCTCGAAAAGGTTTGACCGATGCTACACAGGCATGAAGCTCGTTACAATCTGACCGATGCTTCGTAGGTGCGAGCTATATCGAAAATCCGCGTCCCAGCCTGTAAGCACAGCCGGGATCACCCAAACTATCTACCTCCGGACACGACCGATTTATGGGTTTACGGCTTACTTGAGCGCCCGCCATTGCGGCGCTCGAGTTCCACGAACAGGCCGCTATGGTCGAGATCACCCGCGTTCTCGATCAGGCCGCGAAACAGGTCCGCCGTGAGTGCGGTATAGGGCAGAGCATCGATCTCGATGCGCTCCGCAGCGTCGAGAGCGTTGTCGAGATCCTTGAGATGGGTGACCGAGCGGCCTTTGGTGACGAAGTCGCGCTCGACCATGCGCTGGCCGTGCAGTTCGAGGATGCGGCTTTCGGCGAACCCGCCGCGCAGTGCCTCCCGGACCTTGGCGGGGTCGGCGCCGCCACGTTGCGCCAGAAGAAGCGCCTCGGCCACGGCCCCGATGGTGACGCCGACGATGATCTGGTTTGCGAGCTTCGCGAGCTGCCCTGCCCCGTGCGGCCCCACGTGAACGGGCCGCCCCATGATGCTCAGGATGGGCTCGACGCGAGCGAATATCTCGGCTTCACCCCCAGCCATGATCGCAAGCGTCCCCTTCTCCGCGCCGGTCGTACCGCCGGATACGGGCGCATCGATGTGGTGAACGTCACGCTCCGCCAGATGTCGCGCATGGTCCTGCGCTTCCGCTGGCTTGATGGAGCTCATGTCGACCAGGACGGCGCCCGGCTTCAAGGCCTCCGCCACACCTTGCGAGAAGAGGACGTCCGTGACGATCCTGCCGTTCTCCAGCATGAGAATGACCACGTCGGCATCGCTCACCGCATCGGCCGCCCTGTCCACCACACGTGCACCGAGCGGAGCAAGCACCTCTGCTTTCTCGCGCGAACGGTTCCAGAGGGTCGGCGAATAGCCTGCCTCGAGCAGCCGCTTCGCCTGCCGCGATCCCATGAGACCGATGCCGAGGAACGCGATACTGAGTGAAGCGGATGCCATGGAATACCCCTGCAAGACGGCCCGCCCGATTTGCCGGGCAGAGCCTTTTGAACATCGGCTCAAGCGACCGCCGAGGAGGTCTTGGCCTTCGTCAGGCGACCGAACACAGTGCTCAGGACCGGGCCGAGAGCCAGTGCGAGACCGATCAGCATGAGCGTCGTGACGAGCCCGTTCGACCAGAAGATCGAGAGCGAGCCGCGCGACATGATCATGGATTGCCGGAACGCATCTTCCGCCTTGTCGCCGAGCACCATCGCCAACACCAGCGGCGCGATCGGGTAATCCAGCTTCTTGAACAGATACCCCACGATGCCGAAGGCGAGAGCGAGCCACAGGTCGAACGGGCGGCCCGCCACCGTGTAGGCGCCGATGAAGCACACGACCACGATCACCGGGCCGATGATGGCGAACGGAATGCGCAGGATCGAGGCGAAGAGCGGAATGGTCGCGAGCACCATGAGCACGGCCACGATGTTGCCGAGATACATGCTGGCGATCAGGCCCCAGACGAAATCAGGACGCTCGATGAACAGCATGGGACCGGGATTGAGGCCCCAAATCATGAGACCACCCATCATGACGGCCGCGGTTGCGGAACCGGGAACGCCCAGGGCGAGCATCGGCAGGATGGCGCTGCTTCCGGCGGCGTGATCAGCCGTCTCGGGAGCGACGACGCCTTCCGGCTCACCTTTGCCGAAGCCCTCCTTGCGCCGGGACAGGCGCTTGGCCAGGCCATAGCTCATGAAGGATGCCGCCGTGGGCCCGCCGGGCGTAACGCCCATCCAGCAGCCGATGGCGGCACTGCGCAGCAGCGTCACCCAGTAGCGCGGCAGAGTGGCAATCGTCTTGAGCACATCGCGCACCTTGACTCGGGCCCGGATCCCGTCGAAGCGCAGCCCCTCCTCCATGGTGATCATGAGCTCGCCGAGGCCGAAGAGGCCGATCACCGCGATGAGGAAGCTGATGCCGGACAGAAGCTCGGTGAACCCGTAGGTCAGACGCAGTCCGCCGGAGACCGTGTCCATACCCACCGCAGCGAACGCGAAACCGAGGCCCATGGACACAACCGTCTTGAACGGCGATGCAGCGCCAAGTCCGACGAAGCTGGCGAAGGCCAGGAAATAGACCGCGAAATATTCAGGCGAGCTGAAGCGAAGAGCGAACTTGGCCACCCAGGTGGACAGCACGGTGATGAGAATGACGCCCACCATCGCACCGAAGCCGGCCGACAGGAACGCGAGCGTCAGGGCCTGTGTCGCCTGTCCCTGCCGGGCCATGGGATAACCGTCGAAGGTCGTCGCGACGGATGATGGTTCGCCCGGGATGTTGAACAGGATCGATGTCGTCGAACCTCCGAAAAGCGCTCCCCAGTACATGCTGGTAAGCAGGATGATCGCCGCCACTGGATCCATGGTGAAGGTCAACGGCAGAAGCAGCGAAACGCCGTTCGGCGCGCCGAGGCCCGGGAGGACGCCGACGAGAATGCCCAGCAGAACGCCGACCATCATCAGGATGACATGGTAGGTTGTCAGCGCGACGCCGAACCCGTGAAGGAGTGATGCGAAATTTTCCACGACCTGTCTCCGTCAGGATCAAAGGCTAGTAGATGCCGAGAGCGGCTTCGAGCGGACCCTTCAGGAGAGGCACCTGGAAGGCAACTTCGAGCAGGACATAAAAGATGACGGCTGCGGCAACGCCTGAAGCGATGGAGACGACCGGGCGGTACTTGCCCTGCGCCCACATGACGAAGGCAAGATACAGGGCCGTCGCCATATAGAGACCGAGGAGAAGCGACACCACCACGAAGGCAAGCATCGGCAGGAAGAACGATGCGACTCGCATGGCCTCCTCCTTATGAAGGAAGACCGATTGCAGCCCTTTTCGGCCTACGGTCGCCTGGACCAAGGTGCCGACGCTGGCGAGCACGACCAAAAGCCCCATATAGAACGGGAACGTGCCGGATTCCGGGCCCGCGTCGCCCCAGCCAATTCCGAATTCCAGAGCACCAATGACCGCAGCGAGGCCCAGGCCCGCGGTCAGGGTCGCAGTTCCGATCTCAGCCGTATAACGAGAAATCATGACGTTCATCCCGGTCCGATGAGTGCCGCATAAAATAAGGGCCGACGGGGTTTCCCCCGTCAGCCATGGGACCGTCGCGTTTAGCGGACGACCCAGCCTTCAGCCTCGAAGACCTTGCGGTTCTTGGCATCATCGTCCGCGATGAAGCTCTTCAGATCCGCGCCGGCCAGGAAGCGGTCGGTCTGGGAGGTGCGCTCGATATATTCCTTCCACTCCGGCGTCTCGCTCACCTTCTTGAGGACGTCGGCGTAGTAGGCGACCGTCTCGGCCGGAACGCCGCCCGGCAGCCACACGGTGCGCGGCATCTGGAACTTGTCGATCGGAATGCCAGCTTCCTTGCAGGTCGGTATATCGGACCAGCCCATCGTGGCCGTCACCTTCACGTTGCCCTGCAGGCGCGTCGGGCTGAACACGCAGAGCGGAGTGACCGCTCCGGCCTTCCACTGACCGGCATTCTCGTTCGGGTTGTTCGTGTTGGAGTCGATGTGGCCGCCGGCCAGCTGCACGCCGGCAGCGCCGCCGCCCTGGAACGGAACGTAGATAAACTTTGTGCCTGTCGCGTCCTGGATCAGGCTGGTGAGCGTCTGGTCGGTATCCTTGGACTGGCTGCCGCCCATCTTGAAGGTGTCAGGCTTCGCCTTCACGGCCTCGATATAGCTCTTGGCATCCTTGTAGGGCGAATCCGCCTTGACCCACAGCAGGAACTCGTCGAGGGCCATGGCGGCCACCGGGGTCAGCTCGTCGGCCTTGTAAGCGAGCTTCGCCACGTAAGGCAGAAGGTAAGCATTGTTCGTGCCGAAGGTGAGCTTGTGGCTGTCGCCCGCAGCAACCTTCGTATAGATGAAGCCTTCCGCACCGCTGCCGCCGCCCTTGTTGGTGACGATGACGGACTGATCCATCAGCTTGTTCTTGGCGATGATCGACTGAACGACGCGGGCGAAGTTGTCGGTGCCGCCGCCGGGCGAGGACGTGACGACGAACTCGACCGGCTTCGAGGGCTTCCAATCAGCCTGCGCTGCGCCGCCGAACGTCACCGCGACGGCGGTGGTAAGCAACCATGAAATCTTCTTGAGCATCTTTCTTCCTCCCTGGGATGTTTCCGACCGATGGCGTCGGGTCTCGGAACTGCTGTTTAGGAATTCACCGCTGACAGTCGCGGCTGTTCGGCCATGGCACGGCGGGCCTTCACTTCGGCGCCCATGCGAATGGCGAGCGAAAGGGCCTCTCGGCTGGCACCGAGATTGGCGATGCCCTTTCCGGCGATCTCATAGGCCGTGCCGTGAGCCGGGGTGCAGATCGGGAACTCGAAGCCGCCGATGAGCGTGATGCCGCGATCGAAGCCCATGAGCTTCATGGCGATCTGACCCTGGTCGTGGTACATGGTGAGAACGGCATCGAAGTCGCCGTTCTTGGCGCGCAGGAACACCGTGTCAGACGGGAACGGACCTTCGACGGTAAAGCCCTGCGCCTGCGCCTGGCGAACGGCCGGCTCGATCACGTCGATCTCCTCGGTGCCAAAATTGCCCCCGTCGCCCGCATGCGGGTTGAGACCAGCGACTGCGATGCGCGGCGGATTGAAGCCTGCGGCGCGCATGCACTGATCGGCCAGCGTGAGCGAGCGCAGGATCGCCTTCTCGGAAATGGCCGAAGCCACCTGTGATAGCGGGATGTGCGAGGTGACGCGGGCGTTCCAGGTCCGGCCCAGAACATTGAACTCGCTCGCGGCGACCGACGTCTTGAGAACGTCGCGCACGAAGCGGATCTCGTCGTCGTAGCCGTCATAGGCCAGACGCATGGCCTTCTTGTTGAAGGGCGTGAAGAACACTGCATCGGCGCGGCCGGACTGGGCCAGCAGAAGAGCGCGACGGAAGTTCTCGGTCGCGAACTGACCACCTTCAAGCGTCGCCGTGGCAGGCACGACCTGGCCGAGACTCAGGTTCTTGAGATCTACGAGAACCGGGCGGGTGGAGCGATCCGGAACTGCCTGCTCGGAGCCGACGATCTCCACGTCGACTGCAACGCCCGCAACCTTGGCGCCCTGCTCCAGGATCCGAAGATCACCGAAGATCACGAGATCCGCGCCGGAACGGAATTCCTCAGATGCGATCAGCTTGGCGGCCAGCTCGGGGCTGATTCCGGCCGGATCGCCCATGGCGAACGCGACGGTCGGCTTTGCTGACGGGGTCGATAACGTTTGAGCGCTCACGGCAACCTCTTCTCGGGATGACGCAAGGACACTAACAGGGCTGAATTTCGCACACAAGTATGCTGCATACAGAATTTTGTTTGCGTGGATTCAGGAATAAGTTGTATAGGGTAGGCGATCCCCGTCACGACGTGTGGAAAGACGGCTAAAGATGGAACGAGCCATGGCATCCGAGGCAGCCGGCCTGCCGGTCGACGAGTTCGATTCGCGCGGACCGATCATCCGCCCCACCCTTCACGATGCCATCGTGGCGCGCGTGCGCGACATGATCATCGAGGGCGAACTCGCAGCCGGGACCCGACTTCACGAGGGTAACCTCGGCAAGCTCCTCGGCGTGTCCCGGACACCCTTACGGGAAGCGCTCAAGTTCCTCGTGAGCGAAGGGCTGCTGGAATTGTCCCCCGGACGGGGCGCCGTGGTCCGCCAGTTCACCGCGAAGAACGTGCACGACAGCCTGATCGTCCTGGGCAATCTCGAGGGTCTTGCCGGCCGATTGGCCTGCCAGCATGCCACCGACGTCGAGATCCGCGAAGTCCGGCAACTCCACGATCGTATGATGGAGATGTACGAGAAGCGGGACCGCCTGCCCTATTTCAAGCTGAACCAGAACATCCACACGGCGATTCTGCGCCTGTCCAAGAACGAGGCTCTGGTTTCGGTCCACAACGTCCTGCAGGCCCGCCTGAAGCGCATCCGCTACATCGGCAACGAAGGGCCGGAAAAGTGGGCCGGTGCCGTCGCGGACCACGAGGAGATGATCGTCGCGCTGGAAGCGCGCGATGCAGATCGCCTGTCGAAAATCCTCACTGCCCATATGGAAAAGACATGGGAGCGGGTTCGTCACGCCATCTGACGGCAGCTGCCACTGAACGTTCACTTCACCCTTGGAATTTCAAAGGCCTCCCCATGAGCGATGAGAGCCGCCTCCGCGAGACGATCTGCCTGTTCGGGCGCTCTCTGTTCGAGCGCGGCCTGACGGCGGGTTCGTCCGGCAACATCTCGATCCGGTTGAGCGATGGCGGCTGGCTGACGACGCCGACGAACAGCTCCCTCGGCTTCCTCGATCCGGCCCGGTTGAGCAAACTCGATGCCGAGGGCCGCCTCGTGTCGGGAGATGCCCCGACCAAGGAATTGCCTCTCCACTCGGCCCTCTATGCAACCCGCAGGGACGCTGGCGCAATCGTACATCTGCACTCCACCCACTCCGTCGCGGTCTCGATGCTGCCCGACGTGGACCCGGCCAACGCCCTGCCGCCCATGACGGCCTATTACGTCATGAAGATTGGACGAACGGCCCTCGTTCCTTATTACCGGCCGGGAGATTCGGCCGTAGCGGATGCGATCCGAGGACTGGCGGGCAAGTACAGCGCCGTCCTTCTGGCCAATCACGGCCCCGTGGTGGCCGGCAAGGATCTGGAAGCTGCCGTCTACGCCACTGAGGAATTGGAAGAGACCGCGAAACTGCGTCTTCTCCTGCACGGCCTCAACCCACGCCTGCTGACCCGCGCCCAGGTTCGGGATCTGGTAACGCATTTCAAGCTGGACGAGGCGATTGCCGAGGAATCGCCCGACGGCGAGCAGGAATGCTGCTCCTCGCCCCATCACCATTCTCACACATGCGGATGAATCGATGCCCCGTTTCTCGGCCAATCTAGGCTTTCTCTTCACCGAGGTTTCCGAAATCGAGCGCGTCGCGGCGGCAGCCGCATCAGGTTTCGAAGCCGTCGAGATGCATTGGCCGTACCAGGTTCCAGCTGCCGAAATGCGCAGCGCTTTGACCCGCAGCCAAGTCACCATGCTCGGATTGAACACGCCGGTCGGGAATGCTGCCGCGGGGGATTTCGGGCTCGGAGCCCTGCCGGGCCGGGAAATCGAGTTTCAGCAGGCTGTCGATCAAGCGGTTTCTTACGGCCATGCCATAGGTGCCACGGCCGTACACTGCATGGCGGGAATCGTCACTCCGGATGCCATATCGGCCGCCGAGCGAACATTCGTAACGAACCTGACGCATGCCGCCGACAAGGCTGCCCAGGCCGGCATGACGGTCTTGATCGAGCCGATCAACCACCGGGACAAGCCTGGGTACTTTCTGCACAATGTCGAGCAGGCCGCATCGATCATCGGACAGTCCGGACGCCGGAACGTGAAGATCATGTTCGACTGCTATCACACCCAGATCATGCAGGGCGACCTGACCCGGCGCCTCAAGGACCACCTCGACCTGATCGGTCATGTGCAGATTGCCGCCGTTCCGAGCCGGGCTGAGCCGGACGAGGGCGAAATCGACCATCGCTACATCTGCCGGTTTCTCGACCAGATCGGATATGACGGCTGGATCGGCGCCGAATACAAGCCGCGCGGGCGCACGGAAGACGGCCTCGGATGGCTGGCAAGATGGACTCAGGATCTCCCCTCAAGCACCCATGGAGCCATGGCATGAAGCTTGGATGCATCGCCGATGATTTGACGGGAGCAACCGACCTTGCCCTCATGCTGGCGCGCGAAGGGCTTAAGACCATCCAGACGATCGGCGTGCCCCGTGCCGATCTCGATCTGACAGGTGCGGACGCCGTCGTGGTCGCCCTGAAATCCAGGACCAATCCCACGCAGGAAGCCGTCGGTCTCTCGCTGAGCGCCGCAAAGGCTCTCAAAGCTGCCGGTGCGCAACATCTCTTCTTCAAATATTGCTCGACCTTCGATTCAACGGACGAAGGCAATATCGGGCCGGTCGCGGAGGCGCTCCTCAGCTTCACAGGGAGCGACTTCACCCTCGCCTGCCCGGCTTTTCCGGCCAATGGCCGAACGGTCTACAACGGTCACCTCTTCGTCAATGGCGTTCCGCTGCACGAAAGCAGCATGAAGGACCATCCGCTTACGCCCATGCGCGATTCCGATCTCGTGCGGGTGCTGCAGCGGCAGACCAAGCTCTCGGTCGGTCTTGTTTCCTACAACGATGTCGATGCTGGACCCGACGCCATTCGCTCAGCCTTCCAGCGGGAAAGAGCCGCCGGACATCGGATCGTCATCGTCGATGCGCTTAGCGATGCACATCTGCGAGCCATCGGTCTTGCAGCCGCAGACTTTTCTCTCATCACCGGCGGATCGGGCGTCGCCATGGGTCTCCCTGCGGCCTACCGGCAGAGCGCAGACTCGACGCAGCCTACCCGGGGGGGCTTTGAAGCTCCGACCGGCCGCAGCATCATCCTTGCAGGGTCTTGTTCCTCTGCAACCAGAGGCCAGGTCAAGACGGCCCTGGATGCAGGAATTCCCGCGCTGCGGCTCGACGCCATAGAGCTGGCTTCGGGAGCCACCAGCGCACAAACGGCGCTCGACTGGCTGAAAGCACAACCGACGAATGGCCCAATTCTGATCTATTCCACGGCGACCCCCGAGGAAGTTCTGGCTGTTCAGAACAGGCTTGGGCGCATGAATGCGGGCGAGATCGTCGAGAATACGCTTGCGGAAATAGCAAGGGCCCTTCCCGCACTCGGCTTTACCCGCCTCATCGTCGCCGGTGGCGAGACCTCCGGCGCCGTCGTGAACGCCCTCGATGTGGATGCCCTTGCGATCGGCCCCGAAATCGATCCCGGTGTGCCGTGGACGCGCTCTCTCGCAGGAAACGACCTCGCGCTTGCGCTCAAGTCGGGCAACTTCGGAACTCAGGACTTCTTCCTGAAGGCCTGGAGCATGCTTCGATAGAGCGTCGGCTCATGGGAAACATACATTTGGCTGCATAACAAACCGGGGGCGTCCGCCCATCGGAAGGGAGAGACGCGCGATGAATTATCATGATTATTACGCGAAGGCGGAGCGTCCCGTAGAAACCTGCGTCGTCGGCACCGGCGGCTTCGGGCAGAGCTTTCTCGCTCAGGCGCAACGCGTTCCCCTGATGAACGCACGGATTGCCGTCGATCTCACAGCCGAGAGTGCCGCGGCAGGTTTGAAGGCTGCCGGGATTGATCCGCGCAAGATCCAGATATGCGACTCCGCTCGCGATGCGAAGGCCGCGTGGGAGAGCGGATATTTCATCGCGACCAGCGATCTTGCCATTGTGTCCGACCTTCCCTTCGACGTGGTCGTGGAGGCGACCGGACGTCCAATGGCTGCGGCCCATCACGCCCTGATCGCCGTCGAGGCCGAGAAGCACCTCGCCCTCGTGACGAAGGAACTCGACAGCGTCGTGGGACCGGGGCTCAAGGCGCTTGCCGCCGAGCGCGGCCGCATCGTCACGACGGTGGACGGCGACCAGCCGAGCCTCCTCATCGGCCTCGCCACATGGGCCGAAGTGATGGGCTTTCATATCATCGCCGCGGGTAAGTCGAGCGAGTACGATTTCGTCTACGATCCCTCGTCCCGCCGCCTTGTCAGCAACGAGCGGTCGGCGGAAAACGTGGATCTGGAAGCTCATTGGGCCCTCGGCGAACGGGACGTGAGCGAGATCGTCGCGGCCAGGGACCAGGTCATTGCCGGCTTCCCGCAGCGGGCCGTGCCGGACCTGTGCGAACTCATGGTGGTTGCAAATGCCACCGGGTTGCAGCCGGACCGCTTCGATCTTCACGCGCCGCTGGCCCGCATCAACGAGGTTCCGACGATCTTCTCGCAGCGCCACGATGGCGGCATCTTCTCCGGAGACCGACGCCTCGACGTGTTCCATTGCCTGCGCAAGCCCGATGAGATCAGCTTCGCTGGCGGTGTGTTCGTGGTCATCCGCTGCGACGATGCGAAGAGCTGGGACATGCTGGCTCAAAAGGGTCACATCGTCAGCCGCACCGGCGCGACAGCCATGGTCTTCCTGCCACGGCACCTGCTCGGACTCGAGGCCGCCACCAGCATCCTTGATGCCGCGATTCACCAGACCTCCGGTTACGGATCCGACTATCGGCCGCATTACGACCTGGTTGCCGTCGCGACCGAGGATCTGCCGGCCGGAACGGTTCTCGCCATGGGAGGACACCACCATACGATTTCGGGGGTGACCGCCGAGTTCCGGCCGGCAGGCCCCCTCACGACGAATGCGCCCGCGCCCTTCTACCTGACGGCGGATTGCCACCTGACGGCGCCGGTTCTCAAGGGACAGGAAATCCGCGTGAGTCACCTCGAGTTGAAGGACTCATCGGCACTGGTGAAGCTGCGCCGGGAGCAGGACGCACGCTTCTTCGGGAACGCATCCTGAGGGCGCATGATCCATGGCCTTCCTCTCGCTCCTGCTGCCTGACCGCTTCACGATCGCCCTCGTGGCGACGGCAGTCCTTGCGACGTTCCTGCCTGCGACAGGCGCGGCGGCACCCATCCTCAAGATGGTCATCGCTGGATCGATTGCACTTCTGTTTTTCCTCCAGGGCGCGCGTCTTTCTCGACAGGCCATTGTTGAGGGCGCCATCCATTGGCGCCTTCACCTGATGGTGTTCACCGCGACCTTCATCCTGTTTCCAATTCTCGGGGTGCTCACGAAAACATATCTCCACTCCTATCTTGCGCCCGGCATTTCCTTAGGAATTCTCTATCTCTGCCTTCTCCCCTCCACGATCCAGTCTTCCATCACCTTCACGTCGCTGGCACGTGGAAACGTTGCGGCTGCCGTATGCAGCGCATCGGCCTCCAATGTTCTCGGAGTCTTCCTGACTCCCCTCCTCATGGGGCTCTTTATGCAGACCCAAGGAGGCGTCTCATTCGGCGCCATCGGGGAGGTCGTGGTGCAGATTCTCGTCCCCTTCCTAATCGGCCATCTCATGCGTCCCTGGATCGGGCAATGGGTAGAGAAGCGCCGAAGGCTGACCGGAATCGTCGACCGTGGTGCGATCCTGCTGGTGGTCTATTACGCCTTCGGTGAGGCCTCCATCGAGGGGCTGTGGCATCAGCTTGCGCCGCGCGACATGCTCCTTCTCGTTCTCCTCAGCTGCGTGCTTCTCGCCCTAATCCTGATAGTCACGACAACCGCAAGCCGCTTCTTCGGCTTCTCGCGCCCGGATGAGGTCGCCATCGTGTTCTGCGGTTCCAAGAAGAGCCTCGGCAGCGGCGTTCCGATCGCCAGCATTCTGTTTCCAGCCAGCATGATCGGCGCAATCATCCTGCCGCTAATGCTGTTCCACCAGATCCAGCTGCTCGTCTGCGCGGTTCTGGCGAGAGCCTATGCAGAGCGGGCGGATCGCGAACCACCGATCGCGGATCCTATGGGTTGAAGAAAGGACGTGTGCAGCCGACCGGCCTCGCCTGCACTACAGCATTGATCCCGAAAATGGATTTGCATTTTTGGGATCGTTTCCGATGCCCCCTTCCAGACTAGCCCTTCGTCACGCTCGGCAAACCGGATCCGCATTTCACTCACTTAGTCCTTTGGGCCCGCCCAATGGGCTAAGGTCTTGCTATGATTTCGCGAATCCGTGCCGCCAGATCCTCGATGGCGAAGGGTTTCGTGATCATCTCCATGCCGGGAGCCAGGAAGCCGGATGCGATGGCCGCCTGCTCGGCATAGCCTGTGATGAAGAGCACCTTCAGATGAGGGCGTATCAGCCGCGCATGATCGGCGAGCTGGCGGCCGTTCAGCCCCGGCAGTCCCACATCGCTGACAAGCAGATCGATCCGCTGTCGCGACTCCAGAATCTTGAGCCCCGATGGGCCATCCGTTGCTTCCAATGCTTGGTACCCGAGCTCGGCCAATACCTCGAGAATGAGCGAACGTACGATCGGCTCGTCATCGACCACCAGGACTGTCTCACCCGCCTCGGCCCGATGAGATTCGCTGGGGGCCGGCGCGGGGGCTTCACCCTCCATCTCTCCAGTGTGGCACGGCAGATAGATCCTCACCGTGGTACCTCGTCCAACCTCGCTATAGATCCGGACATGTCCTTCGGATTGTTTGGCAAAGCCATAGACCATGGACAAACCGAGGCCGGTTCCCTCGCCGAGCGGCTTGGTGGTGAAGAATGGATCGAAAGCCTGTGCCAGAACGTCGGCAGGCATGCCGGTTCCCGTATCAGAGACACTGATCGTGACAAATCGGCCTGGAGACACATCCTGCTGCGCCGCGGCATAGACACGATCCAGGCTTGAGATCGATGTCTCGATGGTCAGCACACCTCCGTCCGTCATGGCATCCCGGGCATTGATCGCGAGGTTGAGAATGGCGCTTTCCAGCTGGTTTCGATCACAAAGTGTCAACGGAAGGTCGTCTGATGCAACGATCCTGAGCTGGATCGCTTCAGACAGGGTTCTCCGAAGAAGATCCTCCATGGACAGGATCAATCGATTGGGCTCGACCGGCTTCGGGTCGAGCGGCTGTCGTCGGGCGAAGGCCAGAAGGCGGTGCGTCAGAGAAGCCGCACGATTGGCCGAGACCGTCGCTGCGTTGATGTAGCGGTCAAGCCTATCGAGACGTCCCTGCGCCATGCGTGATTGCAGAAGATCGAGCGAGCCGACGATGCCGGTCAAGAGATTGTTGAAGTCGTGAGCGATGCCGCCCGTCAGTTGCCCGACGGCCTCCATCTTCTGACTTTGCCGAAGCTGATCCTCGAGCTGCTTGCGCTGTGTCACATCGCGCCCGACACTGTAGAACACCTCCTCGGCCGGTGCGAAGGTCCAGTTGATCCACCGATAGGAGCCGTCCTTTGCAGGAACGCGAAGATCGATATCCCTGATCGCCTGGCCCTGCTTCAGGGCGTCGATCAGGCCGGTGCCCAATGCACGATCATCCTCGTGGATCAAGGCATCGATCCGGGTTCCAGCGATCTCATCCTCTCGGTAACCCAGCAGCTCCGTCCAAGCCGGGTTGACGGCAATGAGATAGCCGCCGGTGTCGCAGACACTGAACAGATCGCTGGATAGACTCCAGAGACGGTCGCGCTCGCGTGTGCGTTCCTCGACGCGGCTTTCCAGCTTTTCATTCAGCTCTCGAAGCCTTGCCTCGGACTTCTTGGCCGCCGTGATGTCATAGATGACGCCGATGAACCGCAACCCGGCTGTCTCCGCATCGCGCACGTATTCGCCTCTTCGCGCAAGCCAGCGCAGCTGCCCGTCATCGGCACGGCGGATTCGGAACTCCACATAGGATGCCGCTTCGCTTGAACTCTGCTCAACGAGGATCCGGTCGCCCGGCTCGATGAGCGCGTTGACCGTCCGAACCGGGAGGACGCTGCTGGAGGGCCAGCGCGATGATGTCGGCGGTCAAGGCCGCCTCGTCATCGGCTGCGGTCGGGATCTTACGCTGCGTGGAGCGGTGTTGACCCAGAACCCGGCAAACCCGTCGCTCGGACAGGCCCAGTTCTGCGATCACATGATCCACGCCGATCACATGATCCACGC
>NZ_JBFRGW010000053.1:0-25077 GCF_052115545.1 Microvirga sp. 2MCAF35 | reverse complement strand
GCCGGATGGACGATCCACCCTGCACCGCACGCACGATCCGCTCACGCAAGTCTCGGGACAGAGGAGCTGGCATGAGATGCCTCCCGGCCGACCACAACCAGCCCTATGGAATCAGCTCTGCCGATTCCACGCAACCGCTGCACGCTCTAATGGTCCGCGACCTACGGGGCAGCGTTCACTCTCTTATCGGCGCTCAGGGGTGTCCCGGGCAGGGGGGCATCCGGGAACGACGGCCGCTCACTGTGAATCCAACTTACTGGATACTGACCTTATGAAGCATGACGCCCAGTGAACGTACATCATGAAAGCCGAGTTCTGTGGGTGAAAGAAGCGGAGCAACTTTAAACTCCAAGACGTTTATGCCGTCCTCACTCAATACGGAACGGGGCAGCATCACGCTTTCCGTTACCCTGGGCGAGGGCTTGCCATCCTGTCCGACATAAGTCCGCTCCAGCACAGGAGTTCCGTTCATCAACAACTGCACCTTTTGGTGGTCCACTGACCGTGGGATGAACGGAGTGAATTCTATGCGCAAGTTCAGGTCCTGCTGCATCGGTAATTCAAGAAGCACATTCGATACGTCGCGTGTAGACCAGATCCCATTGCCTTCCAATCGGGACCAGCCTCTGTGCAGCATGAGCTCAGGATTTATGCCTCCGGCTTCGAAGGAGATGGATGTCCCACGATCCAACTTGATTGCCTTACGGTTTATCCGTGGATCATTGATCCGTGCGACCGAAGCTTTACCCATCCCCTTAAGACCCGGGTTCAGCCTGATCACGGCGAAATGATCACTATAGGACGCGAATAGCCGAGGATCCTGATCAAGCTGTTTGGCTATCGACTGCAGTTCATCCTTGAAGACATCCTTGAGGGGGCCACCATGCGCGGTAGCGAGCATGTCGATATAGGTGATGACGACGGCGTTTGCGTCCTCGTTTTCCAGAAGTGCCCTGACATTGGAAACGAAGTCGGGATCGATTTCATCCTGGCTGAACCTCTGCATGGTTTCCGGCCATGATTCCTGAGCCGCGGCAAGATTCTTGTCGCCACCAATGTTGTAGGTCCGTATATCGAGCTTGCTTGCAAGGTAATTGACGAAAAAGTCGTTCCGGAAAGGCAGAAATGCAATTGTCTCGCGTTTCTTCACGAGCGGAGCCAGTTCCTCTACGACAGCGTTTCGGGACATGACTTCGATACGCGTACCATAATATCCAAGCATGATATTGATGGATGGAATGTTGAATGCCGCAACGGCAAGCAACACGATGGCCTTTTGCATGGGCGACCAGCGTGCACTGGAAAGCATCACGGCCACGATGGCCCAGCAGCCGAATACGCCCAAGGCCACCCATCGGTAACTCGCGCGCATGTTCTTGAAGCCCGGAAAATGCTCCGACAGAAACGCACTTCCGGTCGAGAACAACCCATAGCTTTTCGGCATCGCCTGATCGAGGCCTTCAGGGCGGTAGACCCAAAGCTTAACGGATGGCCCCAGAGACATGTAAAAGCCGAACAGTGCGATGACGCCAAACAGAGCGATCGTCTTCCTGTCGTTCTTTGCAGTCGCCGCAATGTAAATGGCGGCGAGGATGATGACGATCGAGAAGGATGATTTGAAAACGGAGCTGTCGCCGAAGTACTCTTGCGAGGTTCGGGCATCACTGATGCCTAGGAGATCGGGCAGAAGTAATATTCTCTTGGTGGCAATAAAGAAAAATTCTAGATTTGCGCCCCATCCACGAAAGAAGTCGATTGGAGAAGGGACGAACTGTGAACGCCCGACAAAGAGAGCATAAAGGATGTATGAGATTAAAAGTCCTGCGCCAATGGAAAAAAGCTTGGCGGCAGGAATAAGCGGCTTGTGGATTCGGTCCTGCATCAGTGAAAACAGAAGCGCAAAGCCTGTCGCCACAGCGAACATCATGTACGTGTAGCCATCCATGAAGGCGGCAACGAGGCAGGCGAGCTGGAAAAGGAGGAAGTTCGCCAAGCTTGTTGGATTGTCCAGGACACGAACTGAGCAATAAAAATAGAAGGGGAGGAGAGCCATCCCCAGAGCCAGCATGGAATAACTATGGTGGAACCAGACTACCGGCGCCGTACACCAGAGAGTTGCTGATATTAAAGCGGCGAGGGGCTCCCCGCCGAGTCGTCGTGTCAGCTTGTATGCGCCTCCGAATGCAACGGTCAGCCAGAGAGCAAATGCGGCCGCATAAGCATCCGCCGCCGGGAGACCCAATTTCAGAAAGGCAGCAGTGGGTAATGCTCCAGCTAAACCGAATGCGATGGCTGCCGGTTCAGGCGCCCCAATATTATGGGCGAAGATGGAAAATCCATTATTGATGAACGACTGCGCGAAGCCTGTGGTCCAGAATGCTTGCGCTGTCGTCGGCGTCAGCAGCCCCGGGATCGTCCCATTGACGACAAAAACCATAGCCAGCATGAGTATTGCCGCAGGAAAAACGTACATTCTATGAGCTGACATTGCTCTGGCTCCAGCCTCCACTTTTGTTTGGCTGTATATCTATGGCTGGGGCCAAAAGCTAGGCCCTATGGATACATTTACGCGCCCGGTTTTTGCTAAAGGGCACGAGTTGTCTCAGGCCTGATCTTGTTAAAGCAGAGGCGAGCGACCCATCGGTTGCATATTTCTTAGCGTGCCGTGTGGCCGCAGGGCACACGCATCATTCGTTGCTGTATTCTGCGCTCCACGATGCGCCGGGTGCGGGTTTCACAGGCCCCATATTTGCATTGCTTGACCTTGCGGCATAGCGATGGCTTTCCCTTGACAGGGAGCGGATGGCACTTAGAGCGTGCCCAACTATCGCTGCCGCCGTTAGGTTGAGCACGGCCCAAACAGGAAGACAACCGGCGGACTCGTTGACAGATCTTCAGCCTGCACGGTAAGTGCTTGCCCCATAAGGGGGCAACCGTCGGTCTGGTGGATCCCGTTTCTGGGCTGCGCTCGGAGGCAGAGAGCGAGGCTTGAATATCCGCATCGATCATCGAAGCGAGCCATAACAGCGCAGGTTCGGAGATCGGGCGGTTCTTGGAAAGTCGAGGTTATACGAGATGACGGCTAGGAAAAAAGCGCTGGTAACCGGTGTTACGGGACAGGATGGGGCCTACCTCTCGCAACTTCTACTGGAGAAGGGCTATGAGGTTCATGGCCTTCTGCGCCGTAGCGCGTCCGCAGATGTGGTCGACTCGCGGTTGAAATGGATTGGTGTGGCCGGGAAGATCGTATTGCACGACGGCAACCTCACCGATCTGTCCGGCTTGGTCCGGGTGATGAACGAGGTCCAGCCGGATGAAGTCTACAATCTGGCCGCTCAATCCTTCGTCAAATCTTCCTGGCAGCAGCCACTTCTCACGGGGAATGTCACGGGCCTCGGTGCGGCCAATATGCTCGAGGCGGTGCGCCTCGCCTGCCCACAAGCTCGCTTCTACCAAGCCTCTTCCTCAGAGATGTACGGTCTGATCCAGGAGCCCGTCCAATCCGAGACGACACCGTTCTACCCGCGTTCCCCTTACGCTGCGGCAAAGCTTTACGCTCACTGGATGACAGTCAACTACCGCGAGAGCTTCGGGCTGCATGCCTCGAGCGGCATTCTGTTCAACCACGAGTCGCCGCTGCGCGGCATCGAATTCGTGACCCGCAAGATCACGGATGGCGCGGCGCGGATCAAGCTCGGTCTTCAAGACAAGCTCGCCCTTGGCAATCTCGATGCTACGCGGGATTGGGGCCATGCACGGGACTACGTCAAGGCGATGTGGCTGATGCTTCAGCAGGACAAGCCCGACGATTATGTCGTGGCGACCGGCCGTACGACGTCCGTTCGCGATTTTTGCCGGTTAGCGTTCGCCCATGTCGGTCTGAACATGGAGGACCATGTTACGGTCGATGAGCGCTTCCTGCGTCCGGCTGAGGTCGATGTCCTGCTTGGGAACGCGAACAAGGCAAAAGAGAAGCTCGGCTGGACGGCTGAGACAAGCCTTGAGGCGCTTGTCGCCGAAATGGTGGAGGCTGATCTCGCTCGCCTGAAAAGGCATGAGCACCTCTGAGGCATCGCAGTGACGTCGCTATGAGGATTTTGATCACAGGCGCGCGGGGGTTTGTGGGCCCTTATGTGGCCCAGGCCCTAAAGCGCGCCTGCCCTGATGCTACGATCCTCTCGACCGGAGTGCTCGCTGGTGCGCATCCGCTGCTCGGCTTGGTCGCGGCGTTCGACGTCACTGACCCTACCGCCGTCGCCACCGGGATCCAGGCATTCCGTCCGACCCATATCGTCAATCTCGCAGGCTTGGCTGCACCGACTGCGGCGACGGCCGCTCCGAGGGCAGCTTGGCAGGTGCACGTGCAGGGTGTCCTCAATCTTGCCCAAGCCATTCTGGACCATGTTCCGGATTGCTGGCTGCTGAATGCAGGGTCGGGGTTGGTCTATGGCGAGAGCGCGAAGCCAGGCTTGCCGCTCGACGAGTCAGCGTTGCTCGCGCCCGTCGATGATTACGGGGTGACCAAGGCCGCTGCCGATCTCGCGTTGGGCGCTTTGACGCGACGCAACCTCAAATGCATTCGATTCCGCCCCTTCAACCATACGGGTGCCGGGCAATCAGAAGCGTTCGTCATCCCGGCCTTCGCGATGCAGATCGCGCAGATCGAGGCAGGCTTGGCCGCGCCCGTGATCCGTGTCGGAAACCTTGATGCGGAGCGCGATTTTCTCGACGTGCGGGATGTGGTCGAGGCCTATGTTCTGGCGCTCCAGTCCACCACGTCAGTGGAGCCGGGGCTCATTCTCAACATTGCCTCCGGTGTCCCTCGGCGCATCGGCGACATCCTGGAGCGACTACTCGGACAGAGCCGGGTGGCTATTGTAGTCGAGCAGGATCCTGCTCGACTACGGCCGAGCGATATCCCGCGCATTATTGGGGATTCCAGCCGCGCGCGTCAGGTGCTCGGCTGGGCGCCGACGCACACGCTCGACGAGACGCTTGCCGACGTTCTCAACGACTATCGAGCACGTGTCAGGCAGCCTATATAAGCGCGTAACACCGCTGGCGTCGCCCGCAGGGCCGTGGTTCTATCCGGAGCGACAGCAGTTCTGCCGACTGTGCTGGCATGAATTCGATTGTTGTCGCGCCGGTTGCGACAAGAAAATATAGTTGCACTGGGCGCAGTTGTACCCATAAACGGTACTTCGGTTGATTAAACCGCCCTCCGGATAATTGACGGTAGATGGAATAGTGTCGTGACGTTGACCTCCTATGCGCAGAACTTTGAGGATGTTATTCTTTTGCGTGCGCTGAGGCACGTGGAGTGCGGAACTTACGTTGATATCGGAGCTCAGGATCCCGTCGTCGATTCCGTCAGCCATGCGTTCTATCAGAGGGGATGGCGCGGGGTGCACGTGGAGCCGGTGGCTGCCTATGCTGAACTGCTTCGAAGCCAACGCCCTGACGAGAAAGTCATCGAAGCGGCGATTACCCCGGAGCAGGGACATGTCCCACTTTTTGAGATTCCAAAAACAGGATTGAGCACGTGTGACGCGGCCACGGCGAGCTTGCATGAAGCAGCGGGCCACGTGGTCCGGCGTGTCACGGTTCCGAGCCTTCCTCTGTCGAAGGTCCTCGATGAGTTCCTGGGTCGGGACGTCCACTGGCTCAAGATCGATGTGGCAGGTGCCGAGGCGCAGGTGATCGGGAGTTGGCTGCCGTCACCCATCCGCCCTTGGATCGTCGTTATCGAGAGCAGGGGGCAGAATGAACCCGGTTTAGCCCATCCCGCATGGGAGCCGCACCTTCTGGCGTTGGGGTACGACTATGCCTATTTCGACGGCCAGAACCGCTTCTATGTCAGCATCGCGCATCCTGAGTTGAAGGAGTCTCTCGCGGTAGGCCCAAACCTCCTGGACGATTTCGTCCTTGCTGACACATCCCCCTTTGTCGCTGGCCTGCGTAGCGAGCTTTCGCTTAGAATTGATGAGGTCGCGCGACTTGGTCAAAAGCTCACAGAGGCCGAGGAGCGAATTCGCTCTGCCGCGTCCCAAGATAAGGCCCAGCGCCGACGCATAACCGTCCTGGAGCAACAGCTCAGCGACATTCGCGGCTCCTATGCGTGGTCGATTTCCGCGCCTCTCCGCTCTACCGAGCGCGTTATCCGATGGTCGGCTCACCAGACGATGGTTTGGACGTCCGTTAAGCCGGGCTCCCGTCTGCGCAAAGCCGTTCGCGGCGCCATCGTCGGTGTTATCCGTCAAGTTCTGAAACGGCCATCACTGGCGGCTTTCGCAAAAAGGATTGCCGCGCGCATTCCAGCCATCAATGACCGACTCCGTCTCATGACCTACCATCAGCGGGCCATGAGCTTCATCGCGCAGAGGAGGTCAAAGGAGGACGGTCCTCTGAGCCTTTCGGCAGAGCCGCAATCCGTCCGCTTGGTCTATCAACGGTTGATGCGTGCGCGTGGCAATCTTGAGCGCCTGGATCTGGCGAAACGTTCGGGGGGGGATGCGAGACCGCGTCTCGCTTTCGTGTCGCCCCTACCGCCCGAGAAATCGGGCATCGCCGACTACAGTGCAGAACTCATTCCTGAACTTGCCAGGTATTACGAAGTCGAAGTCATCGTCGCGCAGGAGGACGTTTCCGATCCATGGATCAAGGCACATTGCCTGATCCGTGATTTGTCATACTTCGAACGCAATGCTCACGGCTACGACCGGATCATCTATCATTTCGGTAATTCCCTCTTCCACGACCATATGTTACGTCTGCTCGACAGGTATCCCGGGGTCGTCGTTCTGCACGACTTTTATCTTGGCGGGCTTATCGCGCATCTGGAACTCTATGGTGGCGTCCATGGCTTATGGGCCAGCGCCCTCTACCAGTCACATGGGTATAATGCTCTTCGGGACAGGTTCGATCCGGCCAAGGAGCAGGACATCGTCAACAATTGTCCCGTAAATCTACCCGTTCTGCAAAACGCACAGGGTGTTATCGTTCATAGCAAGCACTCCGCGCATCTCGCAGAAACTTACTATGGTGCTGGCATTTCGGAAGACTGGTCAATCGTACCCTTCCCACGGCGGATGCCTGAATCCCTAGACCGTGATGCTGCTCGAAAAGCTCTGGGCTTTGACGAGACTGATTTCGTGATCTGCACGTTCGGAATCCTCGGTGAGACCAAGATGAACCAGCATCTCCTCGACGCATGGCTGAAGACTGCGATGATAGGCGAGAGGGGCTGCCATCTCATCTTTGTTGGCCAGGATAGCCAAAATAACCCTTATTGCGAGAGGTTGCGCAGATCCATCAGTGCGTCACCGGCGAAGAATCGCATTCGCATCACCGGTTTCGTGTCGCCCGAGGTCTACCGCCAGTACTTGCAAGCGGCTGACATCGCGGTGCAACTGCGTGCGCTCTCACGCGGCGAGACTTCAGCAGCCGTATTCGATTGTCTGGCCTATGGTGTCCCAACCATCGTCAATTCCAGCGGATCGATGATCGAGTTGCCTGAGGACAGCGTGATTATGCTGCCTGACCAGTTCTCTGTCGATGAACTGGCAGACGCGATCATGGCGCTTCGGAACGAGCCAGAAAAGCGACAGGCTCTGACCCAAGGTGCTCGCCGCGCGGCGAGGCAGCACTCGCCGGATCAGGTCGCGCGCCAATACCATGATGCGATTGAAAGGATTTCCAGACATGCACCCGCTACGGCCGACGTGCGGGCTCTCGCGGAGCATGCGTCCCTCGTCTCGGCTCCCGTAGATGATGAGGCGTGGCTCGAACTTGCACGCAAGTTGGCGGCTGAAAATCCCGTTCCGAAAGGAGATACCCGCCAGTTGCTGGTCGACGTCTCCGTATTGGCTCGCAAAGACTTCAAGACCGGCATCCAGCGCGTTGTCCGTTCACAGCTTCTTACCCTGCTGAATGATCCTCCAATCGGCTTCCGGGTAGAACCGGTTATGCTCGGAGACGCGGATGGGCGTTGGCAGTACCGCTACGCGAGGCGCTACACACTCCAGCTCCTCGGCCTCCCGGACGGCGTTCTTGAGGATGATCCGGTGGAAGTGGCCGAAGGCGATATTCTCTATATGCCGGACTTCTGGGCTGACGGTGTCGTGCATGCGACGGAGGCGGGGCTTTACGCGGACTGGCGTGCAAGGGGAGTCAGGACGAACTTCATGATCCATGACATTCTGCCACTCACGAAGCCTCAATTCTTTCCAAGCCATTTCAATGAGATGCATGCCCAGTGGCTTAATGCGCTCGCCGACAGCGCCGATCGCCTCGTCTGTATTTCCCAAGCAGTGGTCGACGATACAAGGCAATGGCTCGAAGCCAACCGGCCGGAGGCGCTGAAGCATCTCGACATCATGGCCATTCACCACGGTGCCGACATCGCCGCATCGGCTCCATCCACGGGCTTGCCAGACAATGCTCCAACCGTGTTGAAAGAGCTGTCATCCCGACCGAGCTTCCTGATGGTTGGAACAGTGGAGCCGCGAAAGGGACACCTCCAGACATTGGCGGCATTCGAGCACCTTTGGGCGGCCGGATCGGACCTCAACCTTGTGATCGTCGGAGCCGAGGGCTGGAAGGGGATGCCCCACGATCAGCGCCGCACGATCCCAACGATCGTCGACAAACTCCGGAACCACGCGGAGCTAGGCAAGCGGCTCTTCTGGCTCGAAGGTATCAGCGACGAATACCTTGAGAAGGTTTATGCAACCTGCATATGTCTGATCGCCGCATCGGAGGATGAAGGCTTCGGCCTCCCGCTCATCGAGGCGGCGAGGCACCGTATTCCAATTCTCGCTCGCGATATCCCGGTGTTCCGCGAAGTGGCGGGCGCCCATGCCGGGTACTTCGATGCCAAGGACCCGGACGGGATGGCCCAGGCGATCAGGAATTGGCTCATGCTTCATGCCAAGGGCGAGCATCCGAGGTCGGACGGCATGCCTTGGCTGACATGGGCCGAGAATGTCGAGCGGCTGAAGACGATCCTCTTGCAGGAGGCGGAGGAACAGGGCGGGATCCCTGAAGAACCCATCGATGCACGGGCTTCTCGACCGCGCGCCGACGTTGCGTAGGGGCTGCGCCATGCTGAAGTCGGCCCTGAAATCCGCTCACCGCCATATCTGGCGTCGCCTGCCACATAGGGCACGCCGGGCGGCGCTTTTTCGACTTGCATCATGGTGGGCACCTCGACCTGCGCCGGATGCGCGGGCAACGGCACCGATCATTATCGTGGGAATGCTCCGGCATGCGTCGGGGCTCGGGGCAGCGGCGCGGGCCTGTCACGATGCGCTCAAAGCATCAGGCCTTCCGGTTTACGGAGTCGATCTGACCGAGAAGCTGATGCACGAGGTCAACCATACTGACTTCACCTATGAGGACGGGAGGGCGGTCCTCGGGGAGGGCACCGTCTTCCTGCACATCAGTGGCCCCCTCGTGCCCTTGGCGATGGGCTACCTTGGGCGAGCCTTCGTGGACCGCAAGCGCATCATCGCCCATTGGTTCTGGGAGTTGCCGGAGGTCCCAAAGGACTGGTCGGCCGCCATTCCCTTCGTGCATGAGATCTGCGTCAACACGACCTTCGTGCGGGACGCGATCCGTCCGATCGCGCGGGGACGACCGTTGCATGTGGTGCCGTATCCCCTGGCCCTGAACAAAATGCCGCGCCACAGTCATCGGCCGGAAGAGCCCTTCACCGTACTCGTCGTCTTCAACATCGCTTCGAGTTTCGCACGTAAGAATCCCTGTGCATCTATCGCTGCGTTTCGCCAGGCTTTCGGCAATGATCCCTCGGTACGGCTTGTTGTGAAGTACATGAACGAGTTCGTGTGGCCTGAGGCTGTGCCGCTGATGGAGCAAGCGGCCGGCGGTGCCACCAATATCGAGCTGACCGGAGGCGTTCTGGACGAGGCGGGCATGGACGCACTTTACGAACGCGCGGACGTGGTCATGTCCCTCCACCGGGCGGAAGGTCTAGGATTGCCTGTGGCCGAAGGGATGCTGCGGGGCTTGCCGGTGATCGCAACTAATTGGTCGGGAAACGCGGATTTTCTTACCGTCGGAACGGGCATTCCGGTGGGTTATGAGTTGGTGCCGGTCGACGATCCGCAGGGTAAGTATACCGGCGCCACCGCGACGTGGGCGGAGGCGAATACGAGGGAGGCTGCTACAGCGCTTCAGAAACTCCGGGCTGACCCGATGTGGCGCCAGCGTCTAGGGGGGATGGCGGCTGCGCAGGCTACGGAGTTTTTCTATCCTGCAAGGTATGTCAATCATATCCTCACAACCTTCGCTGGGGTAAGAGGCTAGGAAAAAGCTTGTGTTAATAGGGGGCAATCTGCCTCATGCCGCCGACTGCATGCTGTGCCTGCAGTCGCTTCCAGAGACCTTAATGCCCGGATGAGGCCAAGGCTACGGCCTTCGGCCGCGTACCGGCGTCGGGCATTCGCCCATCCGCCATGGCTGACGACGGTGCTGCATCTTGCCTCAATCTTCCGCGGAGGGTATGAGTGCAGCACTTTCAAGCCTTTGAGGTATGGATAGTTTATGCTCGCGGCCAGGATGCTTCATGTTACACCATAGTGGCTAAAATGGTATACTTCAGCTAAGCTAGACGCATTCAGAGCCGATGAGGTAAGCGACTTTACTCCCGGCTTGCCGGGGCTGCCTCGATCAGTCGTTCCGTACGGATTGGTACCCTTCGGGCGAATGGCTACAGCGCGCCTATTGGCTGTCGGCCAGTCTATCATGCTTGGATTATATAGGGGATCACCGTAAGACATGGGAATGATGGAACACACTGCGTCTGCCGCAGTGCAGACCGCAGCTGCACCCACAAGCACGCAGGACGCGAGCCGGCGCGCGTGGCTTGATGTGAAGCAGGGGTTCGAGAACTGGCGTGTCTGGTGGCTCCTGGGGATCGGCGACATCCGGCAGCGTTACAGACGCTCCAAGCTCGGTCAATTCTGGATTACCCTGAGCATTGCTATCTTCATTGGGGCAATCGGAGTCGTGTATTCTGCTCTGTTCAGGCAGCCTGTTCAGACATATATCCCTTACTTGGCGACCACATTCGTCGTATGGACCTTGCTGTCTGGCATTATCACAGACAGTACAGGCGCCTTTGTTCAGGCCGAGGGGTTTCTCCGTCAGCAGGCTTTGCCGAAGACGACTTTCATTTTGCGCGTTCTGGTTCGAAATTTCTTATCATTCGCGCACAATGTTATTGTCATCCCGTTTGTTTTCTTGCTTTTCGGGGTCGCGCCTAGTTGGACTTGGGTTGCGGCTCTTGGTGGCATCGTCTTAGTCGCGGTCGTCGGCTTTCTGGCTGCCATGATCTGTGCAATTTTATGCACAAGGTTTCGTGATCTGCCTCAGATCATTCAGAATATCATCCAAGTGGCATTTTTCATCTCACCTATCACTTGGCAGGTCGAAGTGTTAGATGAGCGCCTGCGACATTGGGTGGTCTTAAATCCGTTCGCAGCACTTCTCCGGATCATCTCTGAGCCACTCCTCGGACGCATCCCAGATCCACTTACCTATGTTTCAGCCGTTCTGTCTGTAGTGGCTCTTGCTCTTATAGCTTGGCCTCTCTTCCGCCGGTTCAGACAAAGAATCGTCTATTGGCTCTGAGGGGGATTGCGACATGGCTTCGATAACGTTGCGAAATGTTTGCGTTGACTTTCCCATCTACAATGCACGTGGACGATCGCTGAAGGCGAACGTTCTTCGCCGTGTCGGCGGGCGCATCGACAGCAACAACCGTGAGATCATCACCGTAGAGGCTCTGCGGGACATTACTCTTGATCTGAAGCCAGGAGATCGCTTGGCGCTCGTCGGTCATAACGGTGCGGGCAAATCGACCCTTTTGCGAGTCCTTGCTGGCGCCTACGAGCCAAGTCGGGGCCTAGCGGAGATCAATGGCAAGGTTTCATCCCTCCTTGACATGACCATGGGCATGGATCCCGAGTTGACCGGTCGGGAGAATATTACTCTGCGCGGCATCTTTCTGGGCATGACCTTTCGCCAAACGGCCGAGATAACCCCTGCCATCGAGGATTTCACGGAGCTTGGTGGATTCATGGATCTTCCGATGCGCACCTACTCAAGCGGCATGACGCTCCGGCTAGCCTTCGCCGTGTCAACGGCTGTGCAGCCTGATATCCTACTCCTCGACGAAATGATCAGCGTCGGAGATATGAGCTTCGCCGATAAGGCTAGAAGTCGGCTCGAGCAGGTCATGGAGAATTCTCGTATTCTCGTTCTGGCCTCACACGATCCCCAAATCCTGAAACGCTACTGCAACAAGGCTGTGCACTTAAGAGAGGGCCAGATTGTCGCTGCCGGATCGCTCGATGATATTCTCGATCAGCACGGTGCTCTGGAGCGTAGTTAGCAACGGGAAAGTAGATTGGTCGATGTTTGGAGGTTTCCTTCCCAAGGAGATCGAGTATTTCCTCAGAGGACCTCTCAATTCGCAACTACCCTAAAGATGATCTGCTCCAGATTGATATAGTTTTCCGATCTTAAGCTAAATACCAAAAGTTGATGATCGTAATTCGGGCATAGAAGCAGCTTTCACGATGGATGGAAGCCCCAAAGGGCGTATAAACTTTTATCTTACCGGGTCTGGCGGCGGCCTGCGATTGTATGTGACAGCTTTTCGCCGGCTCAGCATTTAGAGTCTAAATACGATTTCCGAAAGAAAAGCTTCCTGAGTAGAGTGCCATCTATCTAAAACTAGGTTATCTCCTGCCCATGCTCTAGATAGAACTGAACGTAACTCGTTATAACTACAGGACGGTTGCGATGATTGATCTGACCAGTTGTATGTCACGAATTGATATTCAATCAGTTGCGTCGCTTCTCCCGGAATGTGATGAATTTATGGGCGGCGAAATTAGTGAATACTGGAATAATGATCCCAACTGCATGCGCGAACGCTTTTGAAATTCCTTCTGAAAAGAAATGTGAAAGAATATTCCAATGTAAGAAGGAGGACAGACCAAGCGTGATCGGAAAGGCGATCCCATTGAAGAAGCAGAACCATACGATTTCTGCGGTTAGCGAGCGATCCGAATTTAGGAATACAATTGTTTTGTTTAGTGAAAAAGCTACAGCAAGTCCTACTCCAAAGGCAGCAATAATCGCGGTTTCAAAAGAGAAAAAAATTTCAAATAAAAACCGGCTGCTAAAGTTTGCAATGGCGGCCAATCCTCCCGCTAGCAAGAACTGCATGAATTGGCGTGTTAGAAACAATGACATTGCTTGTGCATCCGCTAGGATATTGTCTGAACTCAGAAGGGGGCTCCAATGCCTCTGATGATCGGCGGTTCAAAGCTATTCCCACGTCTTGAGGCGAATTCCGAGTTCATTCGTCTATAGTAGAATTATGCGGAAGAGGAGGCCTGCGTTTCCATATAACTTTATGGCTCGTGGCTCAATTCCGGTGCTAGGCACTTCAGAGCCTTGGTTGAGATCTGAGGGCATCGGCAAGCCCTCAGATCTATGTGCAGGCCCTCGGAGCAACGCCCTGCTTCGTTGCAGTATTTATTTCCGGAAACCGGGGCTTCAGCGCGACAGTTCCCGAGCACTCTGCCGTGTCAGATTCCAGGTTTTCGAGCAACGACCAGAAATTGTTTTCCGAAGAGTGGCCAAAGAAGCCTGCTTTTGACGTACAATTTCACAAGGATGTCAGCACTTGGAAGTCGTGACTTCATCGTATAAGGCAAAAATCTATCGACGACCTTATCGATATCATAGCCATTGATACGAAGGCCCTCTTCTAACGAGACATGAGACAATGGAAGGAAATGATCGTAAAAGTCCCAATATTCTTTATACGCATAACGAATATTAGGGCCAAGAACGATAAAACGGCCACCCGGTCTTAGAACCCGATAGACTTCTCGCAGAACATGATCGCAATCGCTTTTCGTCGGAAGATGTTCAAGGAAGTTCGAAGTAAACGCAACGTCGATGCTGTTCTCAGTGACTGCTGACAAGTCCGTTCCGGGGGTGAGGACGAACTTTACATCGTCTCTGAGATACCGTGGCGCATCAGGGTTGATGTCTACTGCCGTCCGAGACTTCGCCGTGACATTGTTGATAAATTCGCCATAGCCACACGCGAGGTCAAGGACGTCTTTGCCGGACCCAATCAGGGGGTCAAAGAACTCTTTGCAAAGAACGCGCCATACACGGTCTCTCTTCTGCAGCCCCGTATCTGTAAACCGCGTGCGATAAATCTCCTGAACATCAGACAACTTACATCTCCCATAAGCCCGGACATGAGTGAAGCGGCAAAACACCGGCACATCAGTCGTAACCTGATAACCGCAAAACAGATTTCCTCAAGCGCTATTTCAAGGAGGGGTTTTCATAGGAAATCTTCACGATGATGACATGAATGAACTTGGGAGATTATCCTATCGAGAAATGACATGCTGTCTCGCAGTCATCCATCAACGTGAACCTCTTTGGAAAGAGCACGGCTATGATGAGACATCGAAGCAACCGCTTGGGCCATCTCCCGACCGAGGCGAACGCTTTCGGCAATGCCGCGATCTTCCGGATAGTAGAAGCAGGTATCCGCGATCTGCAATCCCTCGATCGGGGTTTGCACAGACGGGATTGCGGAGGCAAAGCCAGGCGGACAAACCGGTTGGGCATGGCTCAGCCGGCCGACATGGGAAGCTATCAGATCCTCGTTGGATATCATGGGATTGATGCGGCGTATGCAGGCCATAGCTTCCTGGACGAACACCTCATTGGGACGTGTCCAGAGTGCGTTCGTGGTTGGCATGTAATAGGGAACGTACACCACGGTCTCGCCCGTTCCGGTCGGGCGTAGGTTCGAGAACTCGATGATGCCTGGGATCGGCATGTCGTTGTCCACGATATTGACCCAGAAATGAGGGGTCACAGACCGCTTCAGCTTAAGAACGACGCAAGTTACCCCGATATTGGCGATGCTATCGTAGGCCTCTTTGACCTCCGCCGGCAGAGTGGGCGCCAGATTGCTGACATAGGGAGTCGGAACCGTCGAAATTATCGCATCGGCGTCGTAGCGGTTCAGCGTGGTCTCGACGCCAGATACGTGCCCGTCTGCCGTCAAGATGCGTGTTGCCGGCTCTTTGAGGCGGATGACGCCTCCTAATCTGGTTATCGCCTGCGTGAGCGCATTCACAAGAGTTTCGGATCCTCCCTCGATGTAGCCGAGTTCTTCCTGCATCAGGGAGCGACGGGACCGGCCGATCCGACGGATCCGGGTCCAGATCCAAGAGGCCGAAATGTTGTCGGCATATTCATAGAACTTGAGGTCGAACAGCGGTTTCCAGAGCTTCTCGTAGACACTGGACCCGCACCAGCGTTCGATCCAGGCCTTTGCAGAGACATGTTCCAGCGCATCCCAAGAATTCCGCCGCGTCGAAACGAACATCAGCAGGCCGTAGCGGACTTTTTCCACTAGGCTCAGGTGGGGGAAGCGCAGGAGCGAGATCGGATCGCCCCAGGAGTGCAAGGCGTCCTGGGTGAAGTAGCCCATCGAAGTCTGACGCCACCGCATCCGGTCGCCAATTCCGAGTTCATTCATTAGGTCGAATGTCGGCTGATCGGATTTGCAGATGAAGTGGTAGTAGCGCTCGATCGATAGGCCATTCAGGTCAAAATGAGCGGCCATGCCACCGGCCTCGGGTGCGGCCTCCAGCACCGTTACTTTGTGCCCAAGGGTCAGCGCTCGATAGGCGGCTGCAAGTCCCATTGCGCCTGCACCCAGAACAACGATTTGTGCCATATCGCTAGAACTCCAGGACGATTGAGGAATAGCGCGGGTCCCGGAACGTTTCTTCCATGGCCGCGCGGAGCGGTGTTGCGCGTACGCCGAAAATTCTAGGCCAGTCAATCACCTCGAACACGTCCGGCGTCACCAGTGCTTCGAGCTGCTTGGTCGTAAAAGGCGGGTCTTTGTCGACCAAGCCGTATACTTTCAACATGGCCCAGAAGGCCGCGTAAGGAACCTTGACGATAGGAGCTTTAGCGCCGCTAGCCTCGCGAACTAGGCGGATCAGGTCGATGTAGTCGATCCGATCTTGACCGCTGATGTTGTATTGAGCGCCTACGATCTTTCGATCAAGGCAGGCCATGATGATTTCGCAGAAATCACCCACATACAATGGTTGCCGAAGGTACCGGCCGTGGCCCGGAACTGGAAACACGGGAGCCTTGGTCATGAAGCGTGCCAGCCAGCCGAGATGCTTCCTGTCGAACCATCCGAACATCAGAGTCGGTCGGAGGACGACACATGGGATGCCGGATGCGAGGACGACAGCCTCCTGCGCCTTCTTGCTCTCCGTGTACCAGTCGACGGCGGCCGAGTTGACGACTGATGAACTGATATGAACAAAATGGAGGTCATCGCGGGCGGAGACTGCGTCCAAAAGGCGCTCCGTTGCGACGAGATTGTTCCGCGTAAACTCATCCTCAGCCAAGCCGCCGATTTGGGCATGGCCGATGACGATCGACTCGACGCCGTCGAACGCGGCAGACCAATTCCCGCGCTCTGCAAGATCCGCCTCAATCACGGTGATGTCAGGGTGAAGCTGCTGCAGGATCTTCGTGTTGGCGGGGTGTTTGTCGAGCGCGACAATATCGTACCCGCCTCGACGCTTTAGACGGGCGATCAGATTCTGGCCCATGAGACCAGCGGCCCCGGTGATTGCGATCTTCATGCACGATGCTCGATGTCTTACAGGGAAGTGCGATGAAAGAGCGGTCCCGGGACATTGCGAACGCCCATCATGACCCATCGCCAAAACCAGGGAGTGTAGAGAACCTCTTTCCGTTTCTCGACTGCACGGACAATATCTGCTGCTACCTGATCGGGACTCGCCCATAAGGGGCCACCCTGGGGCAGGTGTGCAGTCATCTTCGTCGATACGAAACCAGGCCGGATATCGAGAACCTGAACTCCGACCGCAAAGAGCCGATGTCTCAAGCCCTCAAGGTAGCGCTGCAGACCGCCCTTCGCGGCGCCATAAACAAAGTTGCTCTTGCGCCCTCGATCGCCGGCGACGGACGAGATGACCGCCAGAGTCCCGGCCTTACTGGCCTCGAAATGGCGTGCGAGCTCGCCACACAGCAGCGCCGGGCTGACAAAATTCAGAAGCAATGCCTGATCAGCCTTCGCGAAGTTCGCCTCAACCTCCTGCTGATCGGGGAGCGTGCCATAGGCAATCAAGGCTAGGTCCAGTCCGTCAAAGCGAAGCCAGGCTGATGTCGCGATTCTAGGAAGGTCGCCCGTGTTGCCGAAGTCCGCCTCCTGAACCTCAACCTCCGCGGCACCTCGCACGGTCAGATCCATAGCTGCAGCGGTCAAGCTTTCACGGCTGCGCCCTATGAGGACAAGGCGCGCACCTAGTTCAGCGTAGCGGCGCGCTACGCTCGTTGCAATGCCGGAGGTCGCCCCAAAGATGGCAACCCGCATGGCCTGTGACGCTTGCACAGTCATGACCGAGCTTCGCTCCTTATCAATTCAACCCGACGCGCAAACGCTGACGAGAAATGTGGGTCCATCATGGATTGAAACTGCTCGAACTTGGGATAGCCCTGTCGAAAGGTATGAGACCCCATCAGACTATCTTTTGCCGGGTAGAGACGTCCGTAAGCTGCAACGGCGACTTCTTCAAGCTGCTGCAATAGCCTCCGCGTCGTTGCGCCTCTCTCTGGAAAATCCAGCGCGAGGGTCACTCCTGGTCGAGGGAAAGAAAGAAGCCCTGGGGAGGGGAGGTCACCGAAGGTCTTGAGCACGACCAGCATCGAGCCCTGGCCTGATTTGGCAATCAGCTGAAGCATTTCGCCCATCGAAGCGCGCGCATGCTCATGGGGCACGACACACTGGAATTGGTGGAAGCCCTTAGGACCATAAAGTCGGTTCCAGTCGCCAATGGCGTCAAGCGGGTAGAGAACCGGTTCATAGCTGCCGATACAACTGGCCCGGCCGCTGCGCCCCAGCTTGCGCCAGTAAAGAGCGTTGAACGCGCGAACGGACAGGGTATTCGTGGCCGGGATGGGAGGGGTGAGAGGCACGGCCAGCCTCGGGTGCCGTCCCGGGGGCTCAACACCTTTCCCGGCACGGTGACGAGCTCGCGAGTAGATGCCGCGACCGAGGTCAGAGCCGGTTGCCAAGCAATCGACCCATGCAGCTGTGTATTCCCAATCCCGGTCCGAGGCCTCCGCAAGATCAAAGAATTCCGACAGGGAGGCGAATTGAATATCCTCTGCTTCTACAGCCAGTCCCTCCACGCGTCGGAGCTGAAGTGTCGCGCTTAGGATGAGCCCGGTTAGACCAAGGCCGCCAATTGTTGCGGTGAAAAGATCAAAGTTCTGCTCACTCGAGCAGACAAGACGGGATCCATCGCTGCGAGCCAGTTCCAGAGCAAGCACATGCTGGCCAAACGTGCCGAAGGTATGATGATTCTTACCATGCACGTCGTTGGCGATGGCCCCTCCGACAGTCACAAATCGGGTCCCCGGCGTCACAGGCAGGAACCAGCCACTCCCATCGTCTTCGGGGCGGCAGATCACCGCTAGGATGTCGGCCAAGCGGACACCTGCTTCGCAGGTCAGGACTCCCGTGGTACGGTCGAAAGCGAGGAATCGATCAAGCGATCGGCAGTCGAGCAGGTGTCCACCGGGGTTCAGAGCGACGTCCCCATAGGAGCGGCCGCAGCCATATGCAAGAACAGAGACGTCCGACTCGTGCAGCATCCGTGCCGCAGCATCGCGGGTGTCGGGGCGATCAACAATGTGCTTTGCCGAAACCGTCCGGCCCCACGATTGATAATCCTGCCGCCACATCGCCGTTACCATGCCGCAAGCAGGATCAAGAGGGTGAGTGCGCCCAAGCCGAGAGAAAATCTGTCCTTAAGGGCAAAGACTACCGGATCCTCATCCATTCGCCCGTGAACGGTGAGATGCCAGACTCGGAGGGTCCAGATCAGAATGATCGGCATCATGCCCCAAAGAAACTCCGGTCGGGCATAAAGGCCTAGGGGGTAATGTTCGTTGATCAGGTACGTGGTGAAGATCATGATGGCGCCGAACCCGGCCGCAACCCCAGCAGAGAGCAGGAGGGGCAGGTCTTTGGCCGTGTAGCCACGTGCGGCGACTTCTGTGCCTCCTGTGCGAAGCACGCGGGCCAATTCGGCATAGCGCTTCACCATGGCAAGCCCGAGAAAGAAAAGCATTGAGAATGTCAGAAGCCATGGCGAAGCTTGTGCCGGCACAAGCGTGCTGCCGGCTATCACCCGTACGGTAAAGAGGCCTGCCAAGACAAAAACGTCGATAATCGGCTGTCTCTTGAGGAAGAAGCTGTAGGCGAGTGTTACGATCAGGTAAGTCGCCAGTGCCGCAATGCTGGGCCACGGGAGGAGAAGGCTGGTTGCGAACGCCCCAGCGAGCAGCCCGGCCGCTGCGAAGCATCCATCCTTTACTGGGATTGCACCCGATGCGAAGGGACGAAAACGCTTGCGTGGATGCTGACGATCCGCCGGCAGATCGACCATGTCGTTGATGAGATAGGTGGCCGAGGCCACAACACCCATCAGTAGAAACAGAAGGACGGTCTGAGCGGCGGTGGTCAGGGAAGTGATCTGAAAGCTCAGCACGGGAGCAATGAAGACAAGAGCGTTCTTGACCCAGTGCTTAAGACGGAGAGCCTTCAGCCAAACCCTCAGATTGGCCTGCCGCAACGGAAACTCTGCTTCGACGGCATCCTTGTCTTTGAGACCGGCTTTCAAACGCTCAACCCGTCCCACGAGTACGACGCGTTCAGCTTGGGCGAAGATCGGCTGGTCGACCTGTCCGTCACCTGCGTAGCAGAACCGCTCGCCGAACGCCTCACGGATGGCATGAGCCTTCGCGGCTCCGCTCAAGTTGGTCTTGCCGTCTGATCCCCGTACGACATCGAACAACTGGAGATGTTCCGCCACCGCATCGGCAATGGTTTGATCCGCTGCCGTGAAAAGCCCGATCTGTCGGCCCGCACGTTTCTCCCTCCGCAGGAACTCCAGCACGTCCTCATTGTAGGGCAAAAGGCTTGCATCGAAGCCAATCCGCTTGGCGACCTCTCGCTTGAACGCTGCCTTGCCCTGTTTGAAAGCATGCCGTAGGTCCAGCGAGGCGAAGGGCTGGGCGCGGACATACCCGATAAACCCCTCATGAAGCGTATCGGACTTGATGAGAGTTCCGTCGAGGTCCACGGCGAGCGGAGGCAGCCCATTCGGCGGGCTGTCATGAGCTGTGATGCACTGGCAATCGGCGTCGGCGGACATAGGAAATCAAAGCCAATAATGAGAATTGCTGATGTCAGCCTCTGAAGGTGCAGGCATGACTCACCCTGTGGTTGTGAACGAGCCGGGCTCGCACGTTTGTCGCCGAGTGAGCCGTTCACCGGCAGGAAGAGCCATGTATCTGAATCCTCTGTTAGAAGCAACTCGTGGCAATGGAGTTGCAAGGCAGAATACAGATGTATATCAATCGCCGGCCTAGGTTTTCAGCTACGCTTCAGCTGATCAATTGGTCCTGTAACTGCCTAGTTTCTGTACAAAATTGGTATATCGCAATATGAGCGGAGTTTCGTACGAAGTTTGGCATCTACACGCCCGCAACTGCCTCGCTCACGGCACTCAAATGTGGTCCGCTCAGTAAACCGGAAGTCCAGGATGGTTCCTCAGCCTAATGTTCATCTAGGAAAAAAGTCATTTAATTTGCTCGGCGCAGGAATGGTCGTGGTGTTTATGGTGCTGATTTGCTACCGCGCACCGGACTTTCCAACCGATGGCCTAGATCCATCCTGGAAGGCAGCCACGCATTATGCATTTGTGAAAGGGATGACCTTCGGCGTTGATTTCGCCTTCACGTCCGGTCCTCTGGCTTTCCTATATACGAATTATTTCGACCGCAGTCTCTTGCCCTTGATGCTTTTCACCATGCTGGCACAGGCAGTGTCGCTTTCGGCGGCATGCTGGTTCGCCAACGACCGCCGAATAAGCATTGTACTTCTGTGTGTCGGAGCCTTGTTGGCGCTGCCGCTCACTCCCGATGCAATCTACTTCACCACGGCTTTCTCTCTATTCCTCCTGGCGTTGAATGACCGCGCGCCTAAGTGGATGGTTCAGGTCTTGGTTCTTGCCTACGCGCTTCCAGCTCTTGCCAAGTTCAGCTTCTTGCTTGTTGGTTTTGCATTGTTCGGCTTGGCCGATGTGGCGCGGTGGTTCGAACAAAAATCCTTTCCACACTATGTCACATCCTTCCTGCTCGGGTGCTTTGTCGGCTACTGGGCCGCAGGCCAACCTCCTAACGCATTTCCAGAATTTCTGCTGAATTCCCTCGACGTTGCTCTCGGATATTCCAAGGCGATGTCGAACTTTGGACTTAGCGTTGAGGTCTTTGTCTTGGTCGCGACAGTTTGCCTTTGTGTCGCAGTCTACGGCGCTTCAGCACTGACCGGTTCCCCGAAGGCCCGCAACAGGCAGTTGTTTCGGGTTCTTGGGTTTGCAGGTTTCATGTTCGTCGTCTTCAAATCGGCTGCCATCCGTCAGGGGCATGATACGGCCGCGTGGCAGGCCCTCATCTTGTCGGTGGCGCTTCTTGCCGGTCAGATGGCGGACAGGCATCTCTCTCGCGTTCTCGCCGCGGGGGGGGCTGTGGCGGCCATCCTCGTAGCTGCTTTCTGTCTGCCGCCCTACGTGTTTGGGAGGCCCGGATATCTTTCATTGCGTTCCGAAGCTCTGTCCACTCAGATCGCCGGAATCCGACAGCTTCTCTCGCCTGGGGATGCGCTCAAGGAGTTTGAGGCGCGTAATGAAGAGGCTCTCCGGGCTTTGGCCAATGCTGCCCCTCAGGGGTTGACCGGGACTGTTGGTTCCGTCCCTTGGGATTTCTCTGAGGTGATTGCAGCAGGTTACGACTTCAGACCACAGCCCTCGCTCCAGTCTTATTCTTCATATACGTCTCGGCTGCGCCGAAAAGATAAGGCCTATTTTGCTGGACCGGAACGGCCAGACAATCTGCTTTTCTCCCTTATCTCAATCGACGGCCGTTACCCGACAATGGATATGGGGCCCTCATTGCTCGAGATCCTTGCCCATTATGATCCAGTCAGCGTTTGGAAGGGCGGCCTCGTGCTAAGAGGCCGCACGACACCGCGCCGGATCGAGTGGAAGCAGGCAGAGCGGATTCCTGCCAGGATCGGCGAGTGGGTGGACGTGCGATCAGAGACGGGGCTCTCCTTTATAAAGGCCGCGCTTCGGACGCGGTTGGCCGGACATATCATTTCCTTTGCCTTCAAGCAGCCTCATCTTTGGCTGGATATTCGTTTCAGTAATGGGCGAACGGTCAGTCACCGCTTCATACCGCAACTTGCCGAAACGGGGTTTGCGCTTGTTCCGCTTGAGGTCGGAGCACACGAGCTGTTCCAAGTATCGTATGGTGAAGAACAAGATAGAGCGAGGCCGGTTGCCATTCGACTTCGCCCTATGAACGAGTCGTCATCCATTGCGTATGGAACCGAGTTCGATTGGGAGCAAAGAGCCTTTCTCTTCACCGGGCCTCCAGAGCATCCGTTCACCATCAAGGACAAGCCCGTACTGTCAGCTCTCCTCAACGCAAAAGTCGAGAAGACGGCCGGTCATAAAAGTATTCCGGACGGTTATTTCGCTCATTCTGGGACGAGGCTTGTGACAGAAATCGAGCTCACTGGGGAACTAAGAGGCACTTTCGGGTTCCTCGATACAGCTTTGCGGGTTGGCAAGCCAGGCCCGGTTCGATTCTCGATTCGAGCTCGGCACAGGGACGGGCGCGAAGCGGCACTCTTCGAGCGGGTTCTAGACCCGATGACGCGACCCGAAGATCGGGGAAGGCAGACGTTTATCCTCTCGGTGCCAGCGGATACGGCCCAGCCAGTCGAACTGGTTTTCGAGACATCGCCTACAACGGATGCCGCTGGATGGGGGTGGACGTATTGGGGCGATGTTTCTGCACAAACACATTAGCTGCGGGCGAATTCTTGTAACGGCCGCAGCTGGTTCAGTTTGCCCCTGGAGCGTAACCGAAACATCGATTGATCTTGCACAGATGTGAACCACTTTCACTCGGGGAACCAGCGTCTTTACAGGTCCCTTTAGTGGGTCGCTTCATGTCGCAACTGCCTTAGTCGGGCTGGAGATGTGTGGCGCTTGCACCTTGAACGCAACGGAACGGCCGTTCGTGGGAATGTGCACATGGCTGCTGAACGAGAGCTAGTTGCAGTCGGGGCGACTTCCTGGTCTTCGTGGGACGGGGTTATAAGTTCAAGATTAACAGAAGCCGCCACGTCGCCACTTCTGCGGTCATTATTACTGGTGATAAGTACTTCAGCAACTTAATGTCCCAAATCGAGTGCCAAGGTCAGAGTTTTTGCAAATTTATGTCGCAGGGGGCTAGGCCAGCCGTTCAGGCCACTTTGCTTTTCCAGCCTGTCCCTTTATGAGTTTTAGTAGAAGGGACAAGGGATGAAGCCTAGTAGCGAGAGATTTGAAGGTGTCGGAATGCTACGAGGCATTGCCGCCCTTCTGGTGCTCTATGCCCATCTTGGGGCGCAAGAGATGGATCGGGAGGGGGCAACCTCGGTTGTGGTCGTAACCATCCGAACTTATGTTACACGTCCACTCAATATTATCGAGGATTTCGGTTGGTTCGGGGTTTGCCTGTTCTTCCTGATTTCCGGGTTCGTCATCACTCATAGTATCCAGCGCGAGACTCGCGTCGCATTTGCCGTCAGGCGGATGCTGCGCCTTTATCCTCCACTCTTCTTTGCCGCAGGCGTGACAATCCTGGTTGGTTTAGGCCTAAGGGACAGAGCGCTTCCACCGCTCGCCACATGGGTTTCGACTCTGACGCTAGCAGGCGTCCCGGTAAATACGCCCCCCTTCCTCGGCGTGGAGTGGACCTTGTTCGTTGAAATCAAGTTCTATCTGCTCACGTTATTAGTTGCCCCATTGCTGCGATCTCGGCCTGTTCTGGCCTACCTGCTTCAAGCAGCCTTCCTGTGCTTCGTGATTTACTATGTGAGGGCGTTTAAGGGTGCGATATTCGTGCCAGCGATCAGCATGTATCTAGCAGTGTACCTGCTGTTCGGACAGATCGCCTATTTCGCCTATATGGGTCGAACCAGCCTTGCGGTGTCTGTAGGATTGGCGCTAATTAATTATGTCATTTGCGTCTATGGAATGTATCAGATTGAGCCGAACCGAGACTTAGCGCATAACTCTCAGATCGTAAGCCTGTTCTACTGTATGGCGCTGTTTTATGGTGCGCTGTATCTAAAAGGTCTGACCATCCCAACGCCATTGCGGTTCTTCGAAAAGATCTCTTATTCGCTTTATCTTCTACACGGCGTCGTTGGCATCCCCGCTATGCGTTTGGCTGCGCCCTATGTGCCAAACTACGAGTTACGCTTCCTGATTGGATTGGGAGCGGGCACTTTGGCCGCATGGATCAGCTATCACTTGATCGAAGTGAGAAGCATTGATGTCGCTAAGAGGCTCACTTCTGGGCAGCGCTTGCCAGCGTCTCGGCAGAATTTGGCACCGACAGAACAGCCCGTATAACAGGATGCCTCAATGAACCGCCCGAACGTGTGGGCTCCCCATCGCCCGGTATAGCAGTCGAGGCCTAGGTAGGGGACACACCCAAGCCATTGAGTTACTGTCGCGACGAGGACGATAGCGGCGAGATCATTCACAGCCAGCCGGTCGTATTGTGTTGCGATGCGCTTCCAGTTCTTGAGATGGCCAAACATCCGCTCAATGACGGTACGGCGGCGGTATACTGTGCGATTGAGTGGATAGGGAACGGCACGAGCGGCGCGGTGGCCTGCCCCCTTTGAAGTGGTCCTCCCTGATGTATGGCTTTTTGCCATTTGGAGGACGAGAGAATGCCCAGGAAGAGACACACGGCTGAAGAGATTGTCGCGAAGTTGCGGCAGGTTGATGTGCTGACGGCGCAAGGCCGCTCAGT